>JBAUOG010000353.1:0-22691 GCA_049579625.1 Bryobacteraceae bacterium | reverse complement strand
AAGGCGCGCACACATCTCCGTATCTCGTCACCGAAGCCCGTCGCCGCGTGGACACAGCGAGCCTGTCCCCAGATCAACAACACCTGTTTTCAGAGCAACCCCGCGCGTCAGCGAGCCGACGCCCTTCGAAGCCGTGACCATGGGGGAGTAGCCATGGCCCGGAGGACGCGAGTTACCGCTCTCCAGCACAGCAACCGCGCGCGTCAGCAAGCGGATTTAGGCCT
This sequence comes from Bryobacteraceae bacterium, assembly GCA_049579625.1. Taxonomy (GTDB): domain Bacteria; phylum Acidobacteriota; class Terriglobia; order Bryobacterales; family Bryobacteraceae; genus CAJCIT01. The sequence goes on along the minus strand of JBAUOG010000353.1, from coordinate 22,467 downwards.
TTTTTCAGCAGCGGTTGTGACCTTGAATCGCCGTGTTAAACTCAAGAGGTATTTAGACTTGGGGCTCTTAGCTCAGTTGGTTAGAGCGCTTCCTTGACACGGAAGAGGTCGGATGTTCGAGTCATCTAGAGCCCACCATGCCCCTTCCTTGTTACTTCGGTAGGCTGTACCCAAACTTCATCAGAATCGCCGTGCCTTTTTGTTCCGTGATAAACGCCGCGAAGCGGCCGGCGGCATTGGGATCTTTGGCCGACTTCAATACCGCCAGCGCCTGGTCAATCGGGCGGTAGAGCTTCTCGTCTACGGGCAGTCCGGGATCGGGTTCGTGGATCAGCAGCGATCTTGCAACAAATCCGCAATCCGCATTCCCGGTGGCTGCATACTGCTTCGCGGCCGTGATGCTCTCCGCATAGACCACCTTCGGCTGCAGAGCGTCCCACAGCTGGAGCGCCCGCAGCGCCTCGACTGTCGCCCGCCCGTAGGGCGCTGTTTCCGGCTTAGCGACTGCAATGAAGCGAACCGCAGGCTGGGTCAGTTCCTGAATAGTCTTCACCGTGGCCTTGGTGGCGGGGCACCACAGGACGATGCTGCCGCGCGCATAGACCCGGTCACTGCCTGGCACGATGAGTTGCTTGTTGCGCAGTTCGTCGATGTGCTGGCGATCAGCGGCCGCAAAGACGTCAAACGGGGCGGCGTTCTCGATCTGCTGCGTCAGCTGCGCCGTCGCGCCGAAGCTCAACGAAACAGGAATGCCGGTGTCTTTCGTAAACGCGGCCGCCATCTCCTTGAAGACGTCATTAAGGTTGGCCGCGGCCGCCACGCTGAGAGCCTCGCGGTTCGCGGCCCGGCTGGCCACAGGCAATAAGCCAAGCAGTAGCGTCGCAAGCAAGCGCTTAGTCATACCTCCCAGAATAGAAACCTTTTGCGAAAACCTTTTGGATTCTGGCCCAGGTTCAGGCATCCTAGTAACTTCGATGAAACGCCGCAACTTCCTGTCCCTCGCCTCACTGATGCCGGTGCTTGCAGCTGGAGCACGAGAGGCCTACTCGCCAAGCTCCGGCCAGCACACCGCCGCATCCGATCTCCCGCTGGAGGAACTGACGATTGACGCCATTCAGCAAAGCTTCTCCGCAGAGCATGCTACTTCCGAGTCGCTTACCCATGCTTACCTCGAACGCATTCGGTCTCTCGACGGCAAGACCGTCAACGCGATCATTCAACTCAATCCCGAGGCGCCGGCCATCGCAATTGCGCTCGATCGCGAGCGCCAGGCCAAAGGTCCGCGCTCACCTTTGCACGGCGTACCCGTCCTGATCAAGGACAACATCGACACCGCCGACCAGATGTGGACCACAGCGGGCTCGCTGGCTCTCAACGGCTCCATCGCGGCGCAGGATTCTTACGTGGCACTTCGCCTGCGAGCAGCCGGCGCGGTGATCCTCGGCAAGACCAACCTCAGTGAGTGGGCCAACTTCCGTTCCACTCATTCAGTCAGCGGCTGGAGCGGTCGCGGCGGCCAGACGCGTATGCCCTACGCACTCGACCGCAACCCATCGGGTTCCAGTTCCGGCACCGGCGCGGCGATCGCCGCGAACTTCGCCGCCATCGGCGTCGGCACGGAGACGGATGGTTCAATCGTGAGTCCCGCTTCCATCAATTGCCTGGTGGGCATCAAACCGACGGTCGGCCTCATCGGCCGCTCCGGCATCATCCCCATCTCATTCACACAAGACACCGCCGGCCCCATGGCGCGAACGGTGCGTGACGCTGCGATTCTCCTTTCTGTGCTGGCTGGCCAGGACTCTCTCGATCTGGCCACCAACGCGAATGCCGGTCATGTGCAGGCAGACTACACCAAGTTCCTCGACACCAATGGCCTCAAAGGCGCGCGGCTCGGCGTCGCGCGCAAGTTCTTCGGCACGAGTCCGCATGCGGACCGCATCATCGAAAACTCGATCACGCAACTCAAATCGCTTGGCGCGGAGATCGTCGACCCGGCCGACGCGTCCACTAACTGGAAGTATGGCGATGCTGAGAACGACGTACTTCAGTTCGAGTTCAAGTTCACCTTGAACAAGTACCTGGCTGGACTTGCGCCTGCCATCAAGGTGCGCACACTCACTGACTTGATCGCCTTTGACTCCGCGCACTCAGCGGCGGAGATGCCTTACTTCGGCCAGGAGATCCTGGAGCAATCCGACAAGCGCGGCCCGCTGACGGACAAAGCGTATCTCGATTCACTCGCGAAGTGCCGCAAGATGTCGCGCGACGAGGGCATCGACGCCATCATCCCCAACAACAAGTTGGACGCGATCATCGCGCCAACCAACGGTCCGGCCTGCCTGACCGACTGGATCAACGGCGACCAGGACACCGGCAGTTGCTCATCGCCCGCGGCTGTTGCCGGCTATCCGCACATCACCGTCCCGGCGGGCTTCGTGCATGGTCTGCCGATCGGCCTGTCCTTCTTCGGCACTGCCTGGGCCGAGCCCACGCTGCTGAAGCTGGCATACGCATTCGAGCAGGCGACGAAAGTTCGCAAACCGCCGACGTTCGCCCTCACGGCCGACTTGTCGGGCTAAGGCGGATGACCCAAGCCGAAATGAATCTGGGCTCGGCAGGCCAAGAGCCCTGCGCCACAACCAAAAACTACCACTCCAACACCACGGTCTTCCTTTGATACCCGGCGCCGGCCCGGAAGGGCACAGACATCTGGTTCTCGCCGACGGTAGCGCCGGTGACCCGGATCGACGCACTCCCATTACGCCGAAGCTTGAACGCCAGTGTTGTTCCGCCCATCGCTTCCAGTTCCAGAGTCAGGCGGTTTGGACTGTGCTGCTCATCCAGCACCTTCAACTGTTCCGTCGCCGCGCCCGGCACCGGCAGTGCGTAGCTGGGTTCCACCTCGACCGCCGGCAAGGGCAGGCGCATTTCTTCAATGGTTCGCGGCGTATGTTTGCAATCCTCCGAAGTTGCGGTTTGCGCCGCCAAACAGAATGTCGCCGCCGCCGGACTCGTTGCGCGAACCACCAGTTCACCCTTCTCGCGCAGCATCTCGACGTCCAGGCGTAGATCGCCGAGTGGCACTTGATGCAGCCTCACATGGTCCCACGATGCCGGCAAATGCGGCGACAGTCGCAGGGTGTGGTGCAGGGCGTCGAAGTCCAGGCCCAACAAGCCGCGAAGAGCGGGGCTGAGCACCATCGCCGACGACCACAGTTGGTGCGAGCTACTGCGTCCCATCGGTTGAAAGTAAGCGCCGGACAACAACTCAGTGACCGCGCCCAAGTCTTGCTGATATGTCAGCAGCAGGTTCTGCATGAGGTGCGCGGTAGCCGATAGCGGCCGCCCGCCGCGAAATTCGGCGAGTGATGCCCAGCCGGTAAAGAGCGGCCATACGGAGCCCTGGTGATAGCTGATGGGATCGAAGATCTTCTCCTCCCCGCTGACGTCTCGAGTGCCCCAATCGGTGGAGAAGTCATGCGAGGCCCAACTCGAGAACATGCCTTGCGCATGCGGCAGCGCCAGCCGACCGGTCCACCACGCGACCGCCGGATATATGGTCTCGGTCTTATCGAGTGAGCCGTCGGCGTTCCGGCTGAAGGCATAGAAATGCTTTGCTGCATCCAGATACCCGCTAGTCAGTTGTCCTCGGATGACAGCGGCATGTTCGGCCGCGCTGTCCACCAGATCCGTGTCATTCATCAGGCGCGCCAGGCGGCTCATAGATTCGGTGCCCTGTTGATCCAACGCGGCGAGATAGATTTCCTGGTGCGGCATGCCGGAGGGCCAGGATTCCACCCAGCCGGTGCCCTCGGTGTTTTCGTAGATGCCGTCGCCGTCGGAGTCATGGGCGCGAACGAAGGCATAGGCCAGCTTCAGACCCTCCCAGTGCTGTTTAAGGTAGGCCACATCGCCGCTGGTCGTCACGTAGTCCTCCATCACCATCAGCAACAAGGGCGTGGAGTCGGCCGAGGCATAGAAGTACGGCAGATCATTCCAGGGCACAAGCTCCGCGGTCTGCGAATACTCATGCATGATCTTCCCGTCGGACCGCTGGCGGTGGAGCAGAAAATCGAGAGCGCGCCGGCTGAATGCGGCATCGCCATAGGCGTTCACGGCATACAGCGTCCAGAGCGTATCGCGTCCAAAGAACCAGCCGAACCCAGGCCGCGCGGAATCGCCCGCGGAATAATAACCGGCGACCAGGCCTGTCTCGTCGTTGTGCCGGACCTGCGCCTGGTCGATGGAAACGATGGCCCACTGCAGCGCCTGATTGAAGGTCGCGTCCGGCGACTCGACGCGGAGCGAGCTTCCGAGCAGCTCTTCGTAATGCCGTTGCGTTTCGCGATACGCCTCGGGCACGGCCGCATTGAGAGAGCTGAGCTGCGCTCCTAACGCCTGGCTGCCGCTGCCGGCTGCCATCAGCAGAGGGAAGAAGAGGTCGCTGTCTTTGGTGGGGTCGAAACGCAGGCGGAATTCGACGGGGTAGGTCTTGGGGCGCTCCTGATACGGCGCCAGAGTGCCGGCTTTGGCACGTGGAAGCGCGATGGCGGCAGAGACTTTGTCGTTATCAGTGTGCAGCACGTAGTAGCTGCTGTCGCCTTTCTCCACCCACTCGGCATTGGGCCGTCCGAAGTTCGGGGCAGGCCACATCCGTTCCACAGACGGCGTAAAGCGCACGGTCAGTTGCATGGGCCGGATGGACGAGATCTCAAACAGGATGACAGGTCCGGTTCCCGGCACGCCGGTCTGACCGCGCATCGAGATCATGTGCTGCTTTAGTGTGAAGGCCGCGTGCGAGTAAGTGATGGTGGTGCGCCATGGGTTCACCTCGACGCTGCCGGGCTGCGCGTTAACGTCGATGGGCACGGGATAGCCGTCCAGCTCCGCGGTCACGTGGAGGCCGTAGAGAACTTTCAGAGGGAAGATCCAGGCTTCACACTCGCCGTTTTGAAAGCCGAAGAAGGCTCCGTTTTCGCCCGCCACCGAGAAGGGCTTGGCCACCTCCGTGTTGCGCACAATGGCGATGGGGCTGGATGGGAGCGGAAAGCGAGGAATTGGAGATAGACCGCTGGCGGCATGGCCGGCCTGCCCGAGCAGGCAAAAGAGCCCCGCAGGCGCAGCGGTACGAACCAGGGCCGAGCGCAGACGGCTTGAGCGCTTCTTCATGCGCTCCAACGTATCATTTCCAGCGAGCATGTGGTCAAGGATACAATCCGGGACAACGGCTATGGACCAACCTCGCATCTTCCCTGACAAACAACGCCTGGCTGAAGCGGCCGCACACGAAGCGGCGCGCATCCTGAAGGAAGCCATCGGCATGGCGGGCAAGGCACGGCTGGTTGCGGCCACGGGCGCGTCGCAGCTCGAGTTTCTGGCGGCGCTCACCAGTGACAAGTCCGTGGACTGGCCACGAGTCGAGTTGTTCCACCTGGATGAGTACCTCGGCTTGGCTAATACGCATCCGGCGAGCTTCGCCAAATACATCCGAGAACGCATCATTATTCCCACCGGCATCCATAACTACTACCTGCTCGATGGCACGCGCGACCCCCACGAAGTGGCCGCCGAAGCCGGTCGTCGCATCCAGACAGCGCCGGTTGACCTGGCGCTGGTGGGGATCGGCGAAAACGGGCATCTCGCCTTCAACGACCCGCCGGCTGACTTCGACGCGATCGAGCCGTACATCGTCGTTTCGCTCGACGAGGCGTGCCGACGCCAGCAAGTGGGCGAAGGCTGGTTCGCGACAATTGCGGACGTGCCGCGGCAGGCCATCTCGATGTCTGTCCAACAGATACTTGCAGCGAACCATATCGTGTGCGTCGTGCCAGACCGGCGCAAAGCCCAAGCCGTTAGCGACACGCTGGAAGGTCCCGTCACACCGCTGGTTCCAGCCTCGATCCTGAGGACCCATGCCCGGGCGATGCTCTTTTTGGACGAGGAGTCCGCGTCGCAGCTCCAGCCTTGAAAACTCCAGCACAGGATCGCCCAAGACGAAGCCCGTCTGAAAACTCCGGCACAGAACCGCGCGCGTCAGCAAGCGGATCCCGGTCTTTTCTGCAACCTCTGAGCAGTTTCCGGAAAACCGAGTTCGCCCCTCCCGGGTTCTAATGAGACAGATGCGACATTTGTCCTTCTCATGGTGGCGCGCCGTCTGCCTGATCTGGCTGGCTTGCTTCGTCGCCAGCGCAGACGGGCAGATTTTCACGCCGTTATCTAACAGCGGCCCGAACGCCCCCTCGCAAAAGAAGGTCCGACTCACCGGCGCGGTAGTGAACGCGGTAACCGGCGAAGGCGTGTCGAAAGCCAAAGTGGATATCGCCGGCGGCCAGGTTGTTTCGGTTTTCACTGGACCTGACGGGCACTTCGAGATGGATAACGTGCCGGAAGGCCAGTGGCAGGTGACGGCGCGGAAGCCTGGTTACTTCAGCGACCAGGAGCTGGCGCGCGGATTCTTCAGACCTAAGGTGTTTCGCGTCACCGAGAACACCAGCGACATCACGGTGAAACTGACGCCCGCGGCAACGATTAACGGGCACGTGGTGGATGACCAGGGCGAACCGGTCGAATCGGCACAGATCGAGGTGATCGCCGGAGCGATTGAGAACGGCCGCCGCACATGGCAGCAGCGGGGCGGCGCGCAGACGGATGACAGCGGTGAATACAACATCTCGAGTTTGATTCCGGGCGATTATTACGTAAGGGTGAAACCTGTCGCGGAGACCGTTGCTCGTACACCTGGGCAAGGCTACGACGAGGTCTATGCGGGGTGTTATTATCCCGGGGCTCCGACGCAAGACCAGGCTGCGGTTCTTCACGTTGCCGGCGGCCAGCAGGCGCAGGCGGACTTCACGTTGGCACGGGCACGGGGTTATCGCATTTCGGGCCAGGTGGCAACCCAGGGGAATTTCGTTCAAGTGGTGGCTATCCGAGGCGAGGAAGTCGCCGCATCAGCGGGTGTAAGCCAGAACGGTCGTTTTCGGCTGTCGGGCCTGACCCCAGGCCAGTACTCGATCATGGCCTCGCGCCAGGATCAGAACCAACCACTCTTTGGCGAGGAGCTCGTGAGTATCAGCCAAGCCGACCTGACGAACGTGCAGATTCTGATGCAGCAGCCCCAGTCGATTCCGGTGCAGATTCAGGTGGTCAAAACGAAGGATGAGACGGGAACCCCGCACATGAGCCAGTTCAGCTCCTTGGGCGTCTATAACGGCATTGGTTCTGGCCCGCAGGCCAATGGCGGGCCAAGCGTTCCAGTCGGAAACATCCAACTAACCCCTACCCGTCAGACGGGTTTCGGCATGAATTACGCGCAGGCAAATCCCAATGGCCTGGGACCGGGCGAGCAACTGGCCGTGAAGGGCGCACTTCCCGGCACGTATCGGGTCGCAGTGCAGGCGTTTCAGCCGTTTTACATCGAGTCGATCCGATCGGGTAGCGTGGACCTGCTCGATCAACCATTGACGATCACATCGGGCGGCGCCGTGGCGCCGATCCAAATAACGCTGCGGGACGACAGTGCCAACCTCACCGTGAAAATCATGCAGGATGGCCAACCTGCTAACGGCGGAGCGGTGCTGGTGATTCCGACGGCACATCCGTCCGAAACCGAGTATCCGCGGTTGTGGGAGGGTGGCAATGTCCTTCCGGTGGGCGCGCTCGCTCCTGGCGACTACCGCATCTACGCCTTCGATTCCATCGACAATCTCGAATATGCGAACCCGGAAGTGTTACGCGCGTTCGCTGAGCAAAGCCAGCAGGTGACACTGGAGCCGAACGGCCAGACCACAGTAACGCTGGAGTTGATCGAATTAAGCAAGCAGCGGAGCACGCCGTGAAGCTGTGGCGCGTTTTACTCGCTGTGCTGGGCTCAACCTGTCTGGCACAACTGCCGCCAGGATCTCCAGCTACCGCGACGCGGTCGGGCGGGACTCATTACGCGATCGCCGGCACGGTGGTGAATGCGGTTTCCGGTGAAGTGGTGCCGGATGTAAAACTCTCGCTGGCGCCTAGCACTGACCGCAGCGAACAGATAACGGTCAGCAGCGATGCGGGCGGCCACTTCTCGTTCGGCAACTTGCCGGCCGGGAAATACGCCCTTGTTGCGAAGCGGCGCGGTTTCCGGCAGCAGGCCCTGGATCAGCATGACGCGTTCTCAACCGCTGTGGTGGCTGGCCCGAAGCTGGATACCGAACATATCGTCTTTCGGCTGCAGCCTGCCGGGATGATTTCCGGGAACGTGGTGGATGAGGACAATGAGCCGGTGGGCGGTGCGCAAATCTGGCTTTTCATCCGGAGCGTTTCCATGGGCGTGGCCAGCACCCATTTCGCCGCCTCGGGCAATTCCAATGAGAAGGGCCACTATCGCTTTTCCAATCTGGGCCCGGGCACATACTTCCTGGCCGTCACCGCGCAACCCTGGTACGCGCAAGGTCAACAGCGTTTCGTCATGCGGCCCGGACTGACTGGCCAGCCGGAGACCGAACAGGAAGCCGAGCACTCTCCCTTCGACGTGGCGTATCCGCTGACGTACTACAGCGGCGCGAGCGACTTTGCCGCGGCAACGCCCGTGACGCTCACGGCGGGCAACAGCGTCACCGCGAATGTTACGTTGCGTGCGGTGCCGGCCGTGCGTCTTCGGCTTCAGATGCCGCTCGACGAGGCGGGCCGCGGCGGAAAGAGCATCCAACTTTTTCACGAAGGGCCGGGCGGCATGCGGATGTACGTCAACATGGCGCAATACGGTGATCCCAACAGCGGCATGTACATCAGCGGCTTCGCGCCGGGCCACTACGATGTGGAATACCGTCACTTCGATCCTAAGGACGGAAAGCAGCTGGATGGCGGCACCCAGACGATCGACGTCACAGGCGACGGCACGTTTGAGCCGCACGTTGCAGGCACGGGTTCGATCTCCGGAAAGGTTGTCGCCGAGCGCCCTCTGCCCGAGGGGCAGCCGCTGTTTGTCCAATTGCGGGCTTTACCTAACCTCACTCTGGGTAGTACGCAGGTTGGATCGGATGGCTCCGTTTCGTTTCCGGGTGTGCTCGCAAAACCCGGAAAATACGAAGTCAATGTCGTCGGCCAACCGGACATCAGCGTGCAATCCGTATCCGCCACCGGTGCGAAGGTGACTGGTCGTATGGTTGAACTGAGCGGTTCGGGACCGGTCGAGTTGACAATTACCGTCGCCAGCGGCAAGCAAGCCGAGGTGAAGGGCTTCGCTCTGGAGGACGACAAGCCCGTGGCGGGCGCCATGATACTGCTGATGCCGGAAGACAGCCGATCCTTCAGCTCGTTTGTTCCCCGGGATCAAAGCGACACGGACGGTAGCTTCGAGCTGAGGCAAGTCCCGCCAGGGAAGTACCGGGCGATTGCGATCGATGACGGTACCGAGCTTGAATACACCAACCCGGAGGCGATCCAGCCTTATCTGGCTTCGGCTCAATCCGTCAGCGTGCCGGCAGGCGGCCTGGTGAAGATCGAGCTGGTTGTGCAGAAACGCCTGAAATAGGCACCATCGCGCTAGGAAACTGCCGCGTAGCCTTACACCAGGACGGTGAAGGCCGATTCCTGGCGGACGACCGGGCGATAGGCGGTATCACGCTCCGACGGTTCGCGACCGGCTTCCCGAATGAGCCGCAGCAGATCCTGGCGGCGCAGGCCTTGGCTGGTGGTCGCGCCTGCATCGTGATAGATCTTCTCCTCGACGACCGTCCCGTCAATGTCGTTGGCTCCGAAGCGCTGGGCGATCTGAGCGACGCTGGGCGTCATCATCACCCAGTAGGCCTTGATGTGGGGAATGTTATCGAGCATCAGGCGCGCGACGGCGATCTGGCGAAGGTCGTCGAAGCCGGAGGTTTTTGGCAAATGATGAAGGGCGGTGTTGTCGGGGTGAAAAGCCAATGGAATGTACGTGACAAAGCCCCCAGTCTCATCCTGTACTTCACGTAGCCGAATCAGATGATCGACGCGGTCTTCAGCCGTTTCGAGGTGTCCATAGAGCATCGTGCAGTTGCTCTTGAGCCCAATCAGGTGAGCGATTCGGGCCGTTTCCAGCCATTCGTTGCCGTCGATCTTGTGGTCGCAAATGATGCGCCTGACGCGCTCCGAGAAAACCTCCGCCCCACCGCCCGGCAGCGAGTCAACGCCGGCGGCCTTCAGGCGCTCCAGCGTTTCACGGATGGAGATCTTTCCACGCTTGGCGAGATATGCGACCTCAACCATGGTGAAGGCCTTCAAGTGCACTTGCGGATAGCGCTCCTTCAAACCACGGATCATCTCGCAGAACCAATCCAGGGTCAGTTCCGGGTGCAAACCGCCCACGATGTGAAATTCCGTGACCGCTTCGCTGTAGCCGTGCCCGGCGCGGGCCCAGACTTCCTCCAGCGACATGGTGTAGGCGGAGGGATCCTTGGCATGTTTTCCGAACGCGCAAAGCCTGCAGCTGGCGACACATACATCGGTAGGATTAATATGTCGGTTGACGTTGAAATAGGTGACGTTGCCGTGCATGCGCTCGCGCACCAGGTTCGCCATGTAGCCGAGCGCCAGAAGGTCGGGGCTGCGGTAGAGCCGGATCCCGTCCTCATAATCGAGGCGTGTTCCAGCCAGCACCTTGTCCAGGATGGGCTTCAGCTTCTGGTCGTCGAGGACGGGTTGGGCGTGGTTGGCTTGCATCAGAGTGGATAGCGCTGGAGCAATATGTCAGCTGCCCAAAACACGAAGAATAGCACGCTTATATAGCCATTGACGGTGAAAAAGGCTGCATTGACGCGGCTCAAATCCGTGGGCTTGACCAAGCCGTGCTCGTAGACCAGGAGAACCAGCACCGCCAGGATGCCGGCGAAGCTCAGCGGCCCCAGGTGGAAGGCAAGCGTCAGCGCGATCAAGCACAGGATCATGGCGACGTGCAGCAACCGGGAGACAAGCAGGGCTCCGGCGATTCCGAGTTTCCGGGGCAAGCTGAAAAGATCTTCGGTCTGGTCGAAGTCGTAATCTTGGCACGCATAGATGACGTCAAAGCCCGCGGTCCAGAACATGACGGCCGCCGTGAGCCAGATGATCCGTGAGTCGAGTGAGCCGCGCATGGCGATCCACGCGGCAGACGGCGCCATGCCGAGGCAGAAGCCCAAGAGCAGGTGCGAGAAGGATGTGAATCGCTTACAGAACGAGTAGAAGAACGGGATGCCCAGTGCAAGCGGCGACAGCAACAGGCACAGTGTGCCCAACTGCTTCGCAGCGAGAATGAAGACCGCCGACGAAACAATGGTGAATCCCCAAGCGAATTGCGGAGAGAGCAGGCCGGCAGGCAGATGACGCTTGGCCGTTCGGCGATTGCGCGCATCAATATCCGCATCGAGAATGCGGTTGAAGGTCATGGCTGCCGACCGCGCGGCGACCATCGCCACAACAATCCACAAGAAACGCAGCTTCAGATCGGGAATGCGGAAGTTGGCGTCACGCAGCGCCAGCAGAGCGCCGGTGAGGGCAAAGGGCAGTGCAAACACCGAGTGCTCGAACTTAATCATTTCGAGCGTGAGCCGAAGGCGTTTCCAGAATCGGAGCATTCTATCGCGGGTTCCCGGTGGCCGCCTCACAGGCTAACGACGTTGCCGAAAAAAGGACGAAATCCGCTCGCTGACGCGCGCGGTTCTGTGCTCGTGTATTTGTTTGCAATGAGTTGTCGAGCCCACTTGCGGGGACGGTACCATTTTATGAGATGCCACCGGAGGGCGTGAGGTGGCTTATCAGAAGCCGGTCCCTAAAACTCATGGATTCTCAACGTTTACAGCAGCTCCTGGAGCAGGTACAGCACGGAGGGACATCCGTAGCTGAGGCGATCGATCAGCTGCGTCATCTGCCCTTCGAAGATCTCGGTTTCGCCAAGGTAGACCATCACCGCGCCATGCGGCAGGGCATGCCGGAGGTGATTTTCGGCAAAGGAAAGACACCGGAGCAGATTCTGGGGATTGCCCAAGCGCTGCTGGCTAAGTCGCAAAACGTTCTGGTGACGCGGGCATCGCCGGAAGCGGCCGCTTTATTGATGAAAACCGAACCGGCAGGCGAGCACTTCCCGCTTTCAGGCGTGGTGCGATTCTGGCGCGACCGGACCCAACTCGGCAAGGGCAGGATCTCCGTGATCTGCGCAGGCACCAGCGATCTCCCCGTGATGGAAGAGGCGCAGCTGACTGCGGAGATCATGGGCAACGAAGTGGAAGCGATTGTCGACGTGGGAGTGGCGGGCTTGCACCGTCTGCTGCACCACCATACGCGGCTTCTGGAGAGTAAGGTCATTGTGGTTTGTGCCGGCATGGAAGGCGCGCTGCCGAGTGTGGTCGGAGGACTGGTGGCGTGCCCGGTGATCGCGGTGCCGACCAGCATCGGCTATGGAGCCAGTTTCCAGGGTGTGGCCGCGCTGCTGGGCATGCTGAATAGCTGTGCCAGTAACGTGACCGTGGTGAACATCGACAACGGCTTTGGCGCCGGCTATGTGGCCAGCCTGATCAATCGGGTGTAGCGGGACTCAGAGCAAGAACCGCATCGTTGACAGGCTCGGCAAACAAGTAGAAGCCGAACAGAGGCGTCATGCCGCCGCGCCCCCACCGATTCACTTTCCACTGCGCCCGCAGGAATCGCGCCTCCGGATACGCTGAGAGATTCATTAGCAGAGACGACACGCCGGCATAGAATTTTTGCGGGATTGAGAGGACCGGCGTGGCAGACCAGGACTCAGCATCGGCCGAACTGAAAATGTCGACCGCGAGGCTTTCCTGTTCGACCACCCGCGTGATGCCGAGGGTCAACAAAACCGACACCGGAATGGGCAGGCCGAGATCAAAAACTGGACCTTGCCCATCCTCATGGACCGTCGTTTCGGGAATCAGAAATGCCGGCCGCATGCCTTAGCCGCGGCTTAGTTTCTGCAAGCGATCAGCGGCTGCATGAAGCGTTTCCGGTTTCTTGGCGAAACAGAAGCGGACCAGGTGAGCGCCGTCAGCGGCGTCTGAGAAGAAGCTGGAACCAGGCACGGCGCCGACTCCGATTTCGTTGACCAAGTGCATGCAGAATGCCGTGTCATCGGAAAAATCGAAGTTCGAAATATCGGCCATGATGTAGTACGCGCCTTTCGGCACGAAGCATTTGAAACCGACCTTCTCGAGGATGCCCAGCAACAAGTCACGCTTCGATTGATAGGTGGACGCCAACTCAGCATAGTATGCGTCAGGGAAGTGCAGCGCTGTCACGCCGGCTTGCTGCAGGGGCGAGGCTGCGCCGACGGTAATAAAGTCGTGAACCTTACGAATGGACGAGGTGAACTCCGGAGCCGCCAGCACCCAGCCAACGCGCCAGCCGGTGACAGAGTAGGTCTTGCTCAGGCTATTTACCAGAACCGACCGCTCGCGGCCGCCGGGCAGCGTCATTGGTGGGACGTGCTGCTCACCATCGAAGATGATGTGTTCGTAAATCTCATCGGTGAGGATCAGCGCATCGAACTCCTCGCAGAGTTCCAGGATTTGCGTCAACTCTTCGCGAGTAAAGACTCGGCCGGTCGGATTGTTTGGCGAGTTGAGTATGACGGCGCGGGTGTTTTCGTTGAAGGCGCGCCGCAGTTCCTTGACGTCGAAACTCCATTCGGGAGGCCGCAGGGTCACATAGCGGCAAACCGCTCCGCTCAACTGAGAATCGGGCCAATAGTTCTCGTAGAACGGCTCAAAGACGACAACTTCGTCGCCGGGATTCAGCAGCGCGAGCATGGCGGCAATCATGCCTTCGGTCGCGCCACAGCACACCGTGATTTCGCGCTCAGGATCGATCTCAATCTGATAGAAGTGCCGGTAGTAATCCGTGATGGAATCACGAAAGGGTTTGGATCCCCACGTGATGGAATACTGATTGATGTCGTCGGCGATGGCCTGTTGCGCGGCCTGCTTAATCTCGAGTGGCGCCGCAAAGTCAGGGAAACCCTGCGCCAGATTGACTGCCCCGGCCTTCAGCGCCAGGCGGGTCATCTCGCGAATGACCGACTCCCTGAATTCCGCTACCCGTCTGCTTTGAAAACGCGTCGCTGTCAGGCTCATCTGGCAATTCTAGCCTTGACGCAGCCGGGCTCGCCCGCTGGCACTCTTCTTCGCAGCAGTTTTGGATTTGGGAGCTTCCTTCGCGGTTGGCGTATTTGCCTGCGTTCCCGCATAGAACCGCCGGTAGACGTCCGCATTGCGGAGCACCACCTGGACGTAAGTGCGCGTCTGGTCGAAGGGAATGGTCTCAATGAACTCAGAAGGCTCGCGAAAGGTGCCCCGCTGGCGCCACTGATCAACCCGCGACTTCCCGGCATTGTATGCTGCAAGTGCTAGTTCAACTTCTCCGTTCAACTGATTGAGCAGGCTGCGGAAATAATACGTGCCGAGTTGCATGTTGCGGTCCGGGGTCAGGAGGTCGGTCGTACGGAAACCTTTGATCTTTAAGCGGCGGGCGAGTTCGCGCCCCGTCGAGGGCTCCACCTGCATCAGCCCATAGGCATGGGCGTATGAAATCACCTTTGGACTGAACTCAGATTCCTGGCGGATAAGCGCGCCTACCAGGAATGGATCCAGGTTGTTCTCGCGGCTGTCGCGATCCAGAGTTGTCCGGTAGGGCAGCGGGAAAGCAAGATGCCAGAAATCGAGGGGCGCCGAACCGACGGGATACGAGAGATAACCCGGCGCATAGGCTTTGATATAGCGGATCGCCTGGTCGTATTCGTTTTGCGAAGACGCCAGTTTGGCAAGCTCATAGGCATAGATATGGGTCTGCTCGCCTTCCTCGCGAGCACCGAATTTCAGTTCCGACTCAGCCCAATCGTTCAGGTCGAACGTTTTAAGGAGCTTCGCCCGGTCAAGCCGCCGCTGGGTGTCTTTATCCGGCACAAATGAGACAGGCGCGGTGCGCACGGGGAACTGAATTCCCTGAATGAATTCCAACACGACTGGATCCGAGGCGGCAGAAGCGACTTTGTTCTCTTTCAACCTCTCCTTTCCGATGACGCCGTAGTACGTGTTGGGGAACAGCCGGACCAATTCACTGAAGTACGCCCGGGCCGCAGCGTCATCGCCGCGCGATTCGGAAAGGCGGCCCAGGTAATAAAGCGCGGCGTTGGCATCCACCGAATCGGGATAGCGCTGAGCCTGTTCGCGCAGCAGATCGAACGCGTCGACTTTGTTTTGCGAGTACGCGGTGAAGGCCAGCCGCCAATGGCACCAGGCGGATCGGGGATCGTCCGGAAAACCGGCAGCACAGGCTTGATAGAGGGGCAGGTAGGTCGCAGGATCGCCGTCAACGTTGGCTTGGTTCGCCACGAAGGTCAGGGCATCCAAGCGCCACGCCGAGTCGGGATGTTTTTGGGCAAGCTGATCGAGGTACGGCCGAACATCGGCGGTCCTGTCCACTTTGCGGACACTCCGAATGATATACGCGAGACGCTCCGAGTCGGCATCCGGATCATCCACGTGCAGACCCTTCAAGTACTCCAGGGCGGCCTTGAAATCTTTGTCCAGCAGGCGAGTGGCGCCGATACGCACGCGGGCCAGGTCGAGTTGAGCACCGGCCAACTTGGGGAGGGCCGCCTCAAGGTCGGCCCGTGCAGCGGCGTAGCTCTTCGCGTCGAGTAGTTTCTTGGCACGGGCGAGCATCGCCGCCGCAGCCGGAGGCGGATACGCATCGCCGAGTTTCAGCTTCAGGTCGGCAAGGGCCTGGCTGGCATCGTCGGCTTCTTTCGCTTGAGGGTAGCCATAGTAGACGCGCTGGAAATACTCCACCGCTTGCGCGAAGTCGCCGTTAGCGCGAAAACATTGCGCGAGCAAAAAGTCCGCTTGCGGCTGGGTAATACGCGCGTAGTGCTTGCGGATCAGATCAAGCGCCTGCTTGGGCTGGTCGTTTCCAAGATCCGCCTTGACGGCCAGTGCCGCGGCAGGTCCGGTCAGCGGAGAGGCCGGCTTCTGGTCAAAAACGCGCGCCGCGGCTTTGCCGATTTCGGGATAGTTTCTCAGGTTGTATTCGGCCTGCTCTCGAATGTACTCCGCATAGTCCTCCAGTTGAGGGACCTTGCTGGCGGCCTGTTTGGCGTATTCCGACGCCGTGGCGAAGTTACCTTGGGTGAGCGCCCGCTGTGCGGCCGCAATAAGGCCTGTGCCGCCAATGGCCTTCGCTTTAGGAGCAGTCGTTTTCTTGGTCTTCTTCTTAGAAGCGTTCTTAGAAGCGGTAGCGGTTGAAGCGGAGAGAGGCACTGAGGCGGTGAGCACAATCAAACTGCAAAGCAGTGCGCCGAAGACCGTGCGCATCCGCGCCCGCCGACGAGTCGCCGTCGCCGCAAAGATGCGACCTGCGCTCAACAAAACCTTACTGCATTTGTCCAGGATAGTCAGCCCCCAGCAAGAACTCGTCACCATGCACGAGATTACTGACCAGTTCGAGATGAAGATAATCGACCATTGTCGGAATGGTCATGAATTGCGTGCGAAAGCCTTCGCGAGCAGAATCGATTTCCTGCTTCAGGTACAGATAGATGTCCTGACGATCGTTCCCTTTTTGACACAGCTCTGGCTTATAAAGCTGCATCTCGGCAACCTTGGTGCGTGCGAACCGCTGCGCCCGGATATGAAGACTTCGCTGAGCCTCATCCAGATCGGACCAACTTGGCAACGAAGGCTTGGCGCGAGTACCTGAAGTCTCCGGGCTCTCACCTTGGGCGTTATGATTGACCGCCGCCTTTCTCCGGATGCGCTCTAACATGGCTGATGAAAAGGCCGACAGCAACTCCAGCCCATTCAAATCCGTGCGGTCATCCGCCGAGGCAAAAAGTATCGCCGCGACCCGGTTCCGGTTCAGAGTCGGTATGAGAAAGGCGCGCTGCGGTTTATCGCCTATAGAGAGAGCCTCAGAGACCTCCGCCGGAGTGCGCATCGTGACGACGGTATCTTTTGACTCGACCGCATTCCCGAATGCGGCGACGCTCGTTAAGGGGAGCACCAGATCGGCAGCCAAGTCGATTCTCCGGCCACCCAGGACACGCAAGCTTCCGGCGTCGAGCGCAAACAGCGCGACCTGCGCGGCAAAAAGGGCCGTACCGTCCAGAACGGCGTCGACTAATTCGGACTCGCTTTCACTGTTTTTGAGCCGCCGGACAATCTGGTTTACTTCGTTGGTGGTCTCAGTTCGAGAGGCTCGGGAGGCTTTCTGACAGGCCCGATCGAATTCCAGGACACAGGACTGCCAGACGGAATCTAGTGGATGCATGACATGCTACTTAATTTTAGCGAAGTGCGGCAAAATGATCTTGATTATTTTCTAGCGTGCCGGTTTGGTGATGCCTGTAACACCGGGCGCAGCGGCTGCGTTCTCGTCGACGGAAGGTGACAGCGTGCTTACAACATGAAGCTGGCGCCGGCCATTGACAAGTTCGAAAACCAGTTTGCCGTCGCTCTGGCTGGTAGCCTCGCCATCCCAGGACTCCTCGTCTTGCGTGGCCTGCAGGCCAACCAAACGAACACTTGGCCAGCCCGCTTCAAAGGACACTTGGTACCTGCCGGTCAGTTTCGAGAGATCGACGTCGGGTGTGAGGCTGAGGTCCTCACCGTTGAAGACGCCTGCACTGCGAAGATTGCGTAGTATATCCCGCCCCGTGCCGGCTGTCTCCAAGTGCCCGGACACATCAAGATGTCCACCCTTCCAGGGGAGGCCGGTCATATCACCCGTGAGCCTGTACCGTGGATTGTTTTCGGAGAGGCTTGCCGAGCCCTTGGCCCGAATACTGCCCTGATCCAGATTGACCTGCAATGAGCTGACCTGTATGCTGGCCGCATCCCAAATGAAATGAGCCCGAACGCTACCGATTGCAACTCCATTGATGGCGGTCTGGTTGACCATAATGTCGCCTTCCAGATTCCGGCTCGCGAGCCAAGCCGGCAGCTGTCTTCGACCGCGCAGCCGGGAAAACAAACTTGACGACCTCAGCGACGGCTCCAGCAGCGATTCGGCCTGCGCCACATCCAGCGCATTCAGTTCCAGGCGCACTCGTTCATGACGCGGGCCCTTCATCGAATAGTGGTACTCCCCTCGAAACGGAACTCCCGCGGCTAGCGCGCTGAGACGGGTTGCGTCAAGACCTAGTTCATCGAAGCTGATGCGTGCACTGACATTCGTGACAGGGTCCATCAAACCGGCTGCTTGCAGCGTGCCGTCTGAGACTTGGAGCAGACCGTTCCAAACCGGCTCGGCGGATGCGTCATGAGAATAGTGAATCTGACCCGTGACCGCGCCCTCCTCAAACGATGAAAGTGCGGGAAAGTCAGTGAACCAGCCGCGCAGAACCTTGGTTAATACCTTCAAGTCCCCGCGATCGGCGCTCGCCGAAACCGCCACGCTGCGCGTGTCGGGTGAGTAGTCGGCTGACGCCTCCAGGACGTCTTTGCCATCACTGCTCACAGCCATGTGCGCGAGATGAATATTTCCGCTGCTGATGGTTGCTGTCGCGTGCTTTACTTCAAGGGCCGGCACGCCAGGCAGCGTAACGGCGAGGTCGTTCAGGGCGACCCCTCCTTCCATCCCAGCGCGGTTGGAGTAGCCGACCACACCGTCCAAAGTACCGGCCAGGCTCAGTCCAGCGGGACTCCAGATGCCCATCCGTTGCGCGAGAGGCAGTAAGTTTCCAGCGGGCGCCTTGTCGAGCCGCGCCAGCACCGACCACGATGGTTGCGTCAGAAAACGACTTGCCCGCAACTGAAGCGTAACCGGCGTTGCGTGCCCACCGGGACCCGGCAAGGTCTCAAACTCAAATCGCTGTTGGGTCAAGTCGAGCGAGCCCCGGTAGCCGATTCGCCAGTACTCACCCTGCTTGGGCATCAAGTCCCAACGGTGAACATCTCCCAGATCCAACTCGCCCGTCAGGCGGAGTGCGCTGGCTGGTCCTTCCAGATGAGCCTGCATGCCAACTGTGCCATGAATGCCGATGTCGTATCCCTGAAAAAGGGTCGTCAGCTCGCTCAGATTGCTTGGATCAAGGGTGACATCTCCCTCCAGCGCATTCGAGTTGGCGTCATTGACGTTGACCAGCCAACTGGCCGACCCACGAAAGTGGCCGAAGCCGGTTCCGGACCGGTCGGTCCGCGAAGGCGAGCCTGCAAAACGGATCGACAACCGGCCGGAGCGCTCCGGATAAAGATCGAGGTCAGTGTCAGCCAGGTAGAAAGTTGTTTTTCGCACTCCCAACTTGAAATCAATACGGGCCCCCGTTAGTTCAACAGTAGGAAAGAAACCCAGCGGCGCGCGCCGAGGAGAACTCAATCGGTCAATGAGTTCGACGAAGTTCCAGGTGCCGTCGGATTGCTTGACGAGATTCAACGACGCGCGATCAAGCTGCAAGCTGGAGATCTGAATCCGCCCCAGCAGCAGTTTGTCCGGCCGGACTCGTACGTTCAGCGCTTTGACGAAGGCAAACGGTTCCAAGCCAAAACGCGGATCCTCGCCGATGCTGACGTCCTCAAGCAGAAAGCCGGGCCCGGACAAGATGGTGAAATGCACTTTCCCGATCTGGACCTTCCTGCCGAGAGCGGACTGCAATGCGCGCTGGATTTCGGTGCCAAAGGCCGCCGCATTAATGTAAGGCGCGATTACTCCCAGCAGTAGAAAGAAGATGACGATCACAGTCGTCAATTGAAGGATTCGGCGTCGATACGGGCGGATAAATGATTGTGAGCGACTTTCCACTCTTTAGGCCTGGCTGCTATCACTAAGGCAAGCAAAGGAATGGCGAAGCCGGACTGACCATTCGCGCGTTACTCGCACAGAACGACTTGATTATAGCGATGGCCAACGCGCCAGGGCCGATTGGCTGTTCGGCGACACTACGGGCATGAGCATGCTATTCTCAACGCCGTGATTTCACAAGTGGCCCAAGGCCTCGCGTTTCTCTTTGACCTCGATGGCGTCCTCATCGACTCCATGCCCATGCATACCGATGCCTGGCAGGCATACTTGACTCAGCTAGGCATCGAGCAGCCGTACATCGCAGAACGGATGCATGGGAAACGGAATTCCGAGCTGGTGCGGGAGCTGATCGACCCAGCCTTGTCCGACGAAGCGGCGTTCGCTCACGGCGCGGCCAAGGAGAGACTATTTCGGGAAATGATTCTGGCGGCCGACCTGGAGCGATACCGCGTTCCGGGCGTCACAGCGTTTCTTGAGAAGTTCCGGGATGTACCGAAGGCCGTGGGTTCCAACGCAGAGCCGGCGAATATCGACTTTGCGCTGGACGGCCTCGGCCTTGCTCCCTACTTTCAGGTCAGGGTGGACGGAAGCCAGGTCAAAAGGCCGAAGCCGTTTCCGGATATCTACCTGCTTGCAGCAGGCCGGTTGGGAGTCAAACCAGCCAACTGCATCGTGTTTGAGGATTCACCCACGGGCGTTACAGCTGGAGTGGCGGCGGGGATGCGCGTGGTTGGAATCGAGACCACCCCGACGGCGTTTGAGGACGTTGAATTCCGCGTAAAGAATTTTCTCGATCCGGAGTTGGAACCCTGGCTGAAATCGCTCACCACGCTTGCTTAGGTTGATTCGGCGGGGATGGCGGCGCTGCCGCAGCCGGAGGCGGCAAGGGCGGCTGTCTTACTCTGAAGGAGTAGCATTATTCAGGCGGCAGGGAAACCTATGAACCGGCGATCTCTTCTCAGGACGGCGTGTGCAGGATTGGCTTGCGCTATCTCTCCAGTGCTATATTCCGCGGAGAAATACAGCGGGACGCAGCCGAAAAAGAAGGACGTGCTGTACCTGGTTCACGGAGACAACCTGATTGAGACCGAAGTTGTCAACGCGCAGCAAACCTCCGGGAAGGAAGGCGATGTATTTGCGGTTCCCGGCGCTGCGTCTCCTGTTCGGACGCCGCTGGCAGAGCCGATTTTCCTTTTGGCTGCCGACAAGATCTCGCCTGAGACCCTGGGACTTTTCCGCTTCGATGTCCTCAACGGGCAGCGGCAGATCATACTATCCGGGAAGAAGCGCAAGGCAACCAACAAACAGTACCATCTGTCGGTGCGTCCTTATGAGGGCCGCCTGTATCGCGTCGAGGCGGCCGAGGCGCTCGAGGCTGGCGAGTATTCCATATCGCCCGAAGGCTCAAACACCTCTTTCTGCTTCGCTGTTTTTTAGACCGGCGGCCGCCCGGGCGACCACCTTTGAGGCCGCCTTCCTGTCAAGCCGGTGCCTCGTAGCCTGCTAAAATCCCCAGTTGATGTTCACCGGCCTCGAACACATGGCGATCGCCTCGCCAAATCCCAAACAATTAGCGGAATGGTACGTCGAAACACTTGGTTTTCGAATCAACTTCGAATACGACGGCAACTTCTTCATTCGCGCCCAGGATGGCGGCATGATCGAGATCATTCCATCGCAAGGAGAACGCTCAGAGGCACTACCGCGCACCCCGGGACTCCGTCACCTGGCGATTTCAGTGGACGATTTTGACGCGGCTTATAGCCACTTGCAAACTCTCGGCGTCAAGTTTACCGGCGAGCCGTGCGTGAACCGGGGCAATCGCCTCGTTTTCTTCAACGACCTGGACGGTAATCTGGTGCATCTCATTCAGCGAGAGCAAACGCTACCCTAGGCGGAAGCCCACAGCTTGTTCAGGCGCATCTTCAAAGCATTCGAATATCGCGATTTCCGGCTCATGTGGGTGGGGGCATGCACCTCGAGCATCGGCACGTGGATGCAGATCCTGGCCCAGAGCTGGCTCGTTTATCAGCTCTCAGGCAACCCCGTTTACCTGGGAATCGACCAGTTCCTGGGGCAGATTCCAATCTTCTTGTTCTCCTTGTTCGGCGGCGTGTTCGCGGACCGAAAAAGCAGGCGCAGCATTCTTTTGGCGTCTCAGGTTATTCAAATGAGTTGCGCGTTCATCCTGACTGCATTGGCCGCGACCGGCGTTGTGAGGGTCTGGCACATCTGGTGCCTTTCATTCACTGTGGGATTGGCTCAGGCCTTCGGCGGGCCGGCATACTCGGCATTGGTCCCGTCGCTGGTTGAAAAAAACAATCTGCAGAACGCCATTGCCCTGAACAGCATCCAGTTTAATCTTGCCCGCGTCATTGGCCCGGTGCTGGGAGGCCTCGCCCTGACGAAACTGGGAGCAGCTTGGTGTTTCGGTTTGAACGGCTTGTCATTCGTCGCCGTGATCATTACTCTGCTGGCGATTCGCGTTCCGTTCGTCCCGTCGAAGACACAGGAGTCCGTCCTGGACAGCATGAAAGAGGGCTTTTCGTTCGTACTGAAGCGCGAGGGCATGGTGAGTCTGATCGCCTTGGCGTTCTTTATGACCATGCTGTCGTTCCCGATGATCTCGTTCCTTCCGGTATTTGCGAAAGACGTCTTTCATGGAAACTCAAACACCTACATGTGGCTTCTGGTGGCGTCAGGGGCAGGATCGGTCACCGG
>JBAUOG010000352.1:0-15811 GCA_049579625.1 Bryobacteraceae bacterium | reverse complement strand
CCACCGTTCGACGGGAGCCCATAAAAGCTACCGTGCTGAAGTTCCCTTCCCTTCCTAGGCCCACGTTTCGTCGCACTCAACTCCTGACAGCCTTGGCTCTGCTAGGCGGCGTGATCATCGGGCTGCTAGTGTTTGTGCCGCTCGGCTACCTCGATCACTTCTCCCAGGTAGCCCGGCCGTTGCGTGTCGCCAAGGATTATACGCGCGGAGACGGCGCCGAGATCGCTTCGGACTGGCGCTTGTATCAACAGCTCAAGAAAGAGAATCAGCCCCTGAAGTCGCTATCGCCGCTTCGCTCAGTCGAGAAGCAGCTTCAGTCCAACCTCATGTTGGCAGCTGACAACATTATCGAGGACTACCGCAACAGCTCCGACGGGACTTTGGCCGATTTCGATTGGGCCAAAGCGCAGTTGTGTTTGCGGCATGCGCTGGAGTTAGACCCGTCCAATGCCAAAGCCAAAGGTGAACTGGCCCTCTCGACGGGGTACTCGAACCTGAACAAGAATCCGACCCTGCCGGAGGCCATGCTAAGTGCGATCAACTTCAAGCAGGCCGAATCGTTTCTGCCCAGCTCCCCCGATCCCCATCTTGCCCTCGCGCGCCTCTACATCTATAGCTATCGAAACGTTGGGCCGGCCCTTGCCGAATTCCAGCAGGCGGAGCGGCTTGGCTATCATCTCGGACCAAGAGAGACGGAGCAGGAAGCCGACGGCTATCTGTATCGCACTGTATGGGATTTGCTTCGAGCCCGATATGCCGTTCCCGAGTCGGCCAAAACGAAATGGGCGCTGCTAGCCAAGGCCGATAGCGACCGCGCTCGCCAGTTATACGAACCGCTGGCTGGCTTCTCGAACGTGAATCTCAGCCTGGACCGTCTGTACGCCTTTCAGAACGAACCAACCCAGCCACCGGCCAAGAAGGCACGGTCCTGGCAGCATCGTCGTCTGTTGGCTTCGCACTATCTGAGCTCACGGTAATGGCAACCACCAAGACATGGGAAACGAACGTCGCCGCACAGCTGAACCTGTTTGAGAAGTCCAAAGGCGTCGAGCGCCGCCGTGAGTTCTTTTGGCTGCTGGGTGCATCGCTGCTCGTCAGTGCCGGTCTGGCGTTGGTTTTCATGGCGAAGACGCAGGACTTCGCAGATCTCCGGACCCGCCTTGATCACGGCGAGTTGGTGAATCTGAACCTGGTCGCCGGGCCTGAGCAACTGTCGCCGGCCCTGCAGGTATTCACGGCAACCCGCGAACGCCAGATCGCTTCTGATCGTATTTGGAACTATCTCGATCGGCATCGCCCCGTTGCCAACGTCGGAGCGCTCGCCCGGCTTCGCGTTTCAAAAGATGAACTGGCTGACTTCCCGGATCTGCAGCGCCGGAAGCCCGCTCCCTCGAGTTCGGCCTCGCCTACGGTCGCACTCCTCCCACTTTCTAAACTGAAGCCGTTGTTAGTGGTCCGCACGCCTCGGGAATTCGTCGGCATTTATCTAACTTGGTGTTTCATTTATATAGCGGGCTTTTGGGTAGTGCACTTCATGTGGCGCTGGCGTCAATTCCGGGGCGACCCCGCCATCCTCCCGGCACTGCATTTGCTTACTGGCATCGGTTTGATTTTGATGGTGAGCCTGCGGGATCCGCTGCGCGATACTCTCGAATTCAAGAAGTTTGCATGGGGATCGGCCATCGGTTGCGTGGCCCTCATCTTGCCTCTCTTGCGCGCCTTTCAGATTCGCAATTTCTCGCGCTGGGTCTACACGCCCGTCCTGTTGGCGTTCGCCCTCTTCATTGCGTTGATCGTGCTCGGTTCGGGACCCACCGGAAGCGACGCGAAAGTGAATCTAGGGCCCTTCCAACCGGTCGAGGTTATTAAACTTCTGGTCGTCATGTTCCTCGCGGGCTACTTCGCCAAACGTTGGGAATGGCTGCGCGAGGTTCACCAGAAGAAGTTCATTCCCGGCTGGCTTCGGTGGTTGGAGATTCCCCGCTTCGGTCACGCCTTATCGGTAATGTCAGCGGTGGCGATCGCCCTGGCCTTTTTCTTTCTGCTAAAAGACATGGGTCCGGCACTGGTCATGGGCTTCGTCTTCCTGATCATGTTCGCCGTAGCCCGCGGCAAGAGTGGGCTGGCTCTCTTGGGTGTCGTTCTGTTAGTCGTGGGCGTCACCATCGGCTATCGACTCGGCGCGCCCCATACCGTTGTCGAGCGCGTTTCCATGTGGTTGTCGCCCTGGGACAACGACGTCCGGGGCGGCGACCAATTGGCGCACTCGCTGTGGGCCTTCGCCACGGGCGGTCTATGGGGCTCCGGTCCTGGCTGGGGCGACCCCAGCGTCATTCCGGCCGGTCATACCGACCTCGTGCTGCCGGCCATCGGCGAAGAGTGGGGATTCATCGGCCTTCTCACCGTCTGTCTGCTGATCGGCTTCCTGGTCTACCGCGCGTTTCGCATTGCGCTCGAATCGCGCGACGACTACGCCACCTTCCTGGCTGTTGGTTTGGGCTCTCTTCTTGCGCTCGAAATGCTCTTGATCTCAGGCGGCGCCTTGGGAGCGATCCCTCTTTCCGGCGTCGTGTCGCCTTTCTTGAGTTCCGGAAACACAGCCATGCTCGCGAATTTTCTGATCTGCGCGATTCTCCTCGGCATATCGAATCAAACCGCGCGCAGCGGCGTCGCGGCGGTCGCCGGCGAAACTTCAAACACCGCACGCCCTCCCTTTACCATCCCGGTTCGCGTCGTCGGCTTCGCGCTCGGCGCTCTCGCATTCGCGCTCGTGGCCAAGGCAGCCTACATCCAGGTTCTTCATGATCAAGCGGTCATGATCCAGGACGCTCATGTCATCACGCAAGACGGCATGAAGCGCGAGCAATTCAATCCACGCCTCAATCTCTTCGCATCTTCGATACCTCGTGGTGACATCCTCGACCGCAACGGCGTTCTGCTCGCCACCAGCCGTTGGGACCAGCTAGAGAAGCACCGCGCCGAGTACGAACAACTCGGCATTTCCATCGACCAAAGCTGTTCGCGGCTCGAAAGCCGGCACTATCCGTTTGACCCGGTGACCGCGCACCTTTTGGGCGATCTTCGTACCGGTGAGAACTTCCTGGCCACCAACAGTAGCTTGATCGAGCACGATTCCAGGTCGCGCTTGCAGGGCTATCGGGACTACAGTGAACTGGCGCCGCTGGTTCGCTACCGGCATCAAAAAGGCAATCCCGCCTTGCAGGCCTTTTTGAGCCGCGACCGAGATGTCCATGCGACCATCGACGTGCGCTTGCAATTGAAGGCGGCAGACATCCTCAAGAAACGGCTTGAGCCTTCGGGCAAGAAAGGCGCGCTCGTAGTTCTGGACGCAGGAACAGGCGACATCCTTGCGCTGGTCAGTTGGCCCAGCGTTCCACAAGGCGGGGCGGCGACTCCCGATCAGTTGCTCGATCGCGCCCGCTATGGTCAATATCCACCAGGATCAACCTTCAAGCTGGTCACTGCCATGGCAGCCCTCCGGCTCGATCCCAAGGCAACACAAAAAACATATTCCTGTCGCGGTCTGGGCGGCGGCCGGGTGGGAACCGTGATTCCCGGTTGGCGTCGTCCCATCCGCGACGATGTGGGCGATCACGCTCATGGAACGCTGAATCTCGGGCAGGCTATTACCGTGTCGTGCAATGCCTATTTCGCGCAGCTCGGCGTGTACACGGTTGGCCCGCAGGCGCTCTATGACACAGCGCAACTGCTCGGCATATCAGCTGGCGAGCTCGCCGACATCAAGAAGATGATGCCCTTCGCCGCCTATGGTCAAGGGACGGTCCTTGCGAGCCCCTTCAAGATGGCTCGTGTCTCGGCGACCATTGCCGCAGGCGGTTCCATGCCTGAAGGACGATGGGTTTCCGATGCCAGCAACACCCGGACTTCCGCTCCGGTGCCCGTCCTCGATGCGGATTCCTCCCTGTTCATGGCGAAGGCCATGCGCTCCGTGGTGACCAGTGGCACGGCCAGAAGCGCTATGGCCGGCTTGAAGGTGACCGTCGCAGGCAAGACGGGAACCGCGCAGGTCGATGACGGGCAGCCCCATTCCTGGTTCGCGGGATTCGCACCCTACGAGGGCGACGCCGCACACCGCATCGCCTTCGCGGTGGTGGTCGAGCACGGTGGCTACGGCGCTAAATTCGCGGCGCCGATCGGACGCGAAATCGTGGAAGCGGCAACCCAGTTGGGTCTTGTTTTGCAGCCGGCTTCGGAGAAGAGGTGACTGTATGGCCATTTCTGACGTGATTGAAAAGTTGGGGCGAGCGCTGTTCGAGGCTCCGTTCGGGACGAATCGGGTTGCCAAGGACGCCCCGGAGTTGGCCGAGATTCGTCTCGCCGTTCTGGACGCCATCAAAGCCAAGAGCCACCGCGCCAACGGCAAACATGTCTTCCCGTACAATCTGGTTCGCATTCAACTTCTCGGTGTCCCTCGCGAACAGCAAGCCGTCTTTGGGAGTCACTTCCTCACCAGCTACTTTACTCGCGAATTGAAAGACGGTCTGCTTCGTTCCAACTACCGTTTTCCCGAAGATCTGGAAGCGGAGATTCACACCACGCCGGACCTGCCGATGCCCGGTGCGGAGTGGCTCACGGTCGAAACCCAACTGATTCCTTCAACCGAAGATCCGGCCGTCGCTCAGGAAGTAAAGCTCGCCAAACTCACCGTCGTTCATGGTTTGGCGAACCGTCCCGAGATTGTGCTGAAAAAGGCCCGAACGAATATAGGTCGAACCGTCGAAGTGTATCGCGGCGCCGGCCCGTCCCGTCGCAACGATCTGGCCTTCACCGAAAACAACGAAACCAACAAAACCGTTTCCCGCGAACACGCGCACATCCTGTACTCCCGGAAGGATGGCAAGTATCGTCTCTTCAACGATCGCGTATACAAAGGCGAGGCCAACTGTGGCCTGTGGATTGTCCGTGACGGCTTGAGTCTTCCGGTTCACCGCAGCGACCGAGGAACGGTCCTAGAATCACGAGACGAAATCCACATGGGCAACGCGGTGTTGCGATTTCAGGTGAAATAGCGCGGCACAGCCTGTGAAAGCTCCAAACTCCAGCACAGAAACCGCGAGCATCAGCGAGCGGATAAATGCCCAAGTCGACCGAATACTAACGGAGCCGTGACCGTCAGGGAGCGGACCCCCGAGGGTCATCATTCGACGAATCAAACAATCCGCGCCCTGGGAATTCAATTCTTCACGGCTCTCAGCAAGCGGATTTCGTTTTCTACTTCACCTCACCCGACGCGGTCTCCTGCACATTGGCTTTCTCCCGCAACCTACTCTGAATCCGCTCCCGCTGCTCCGGGTTGAACTGCAACCACCGCCGCTCAAGCGCCTTCACCGCAGCGCCGCCCCATTGCGCCTGCATAACACCATCCGGCACGTGCCCCTCACCCAGCAGCAGGTGGCCCAACTCATGCGCAATCACGAATCCCAGCAGCGCATCCGCATCGGCATCGTGTGCGCCCGCCAGCTTCTGGACCGCTTTGAAATAAGCATCGGCTAGGTAGCAATCTCCGCCTTCCCCAATGTACGCCCGTCCCATGGCATCGAGTGACGATGCGCTTCTCATCACGGGAGGCTTGTCGTTCCGCAGCCGGATAAGGAACCAAGCCCGACTGGCCGGCCCGCTCGCTCGATACTCGTCGCAGCCCTTCCATTCGATCTCGACGTCCACCGGACGAAACACGGCTTCCACTTCCGCCTTGGCGCGCACAACGTCGGATTCCGCCAGGCCACCGAGGTTGCACACCGAAACGTTCATGCGCTCGGCGCCAAACAAGGTTCCTGCCGAGAAAATCGCCAACAGTAGCGTCGTTCGCATTCGGGCCTCCAGCGGAAGCCCGTTTCTGGGCTATCCGTTCTTGCCCTGAATCGCGCTAAACTTCTTGAACAGACACAACCCTCCGGAGAAAAAAAGATGGGCTCGGACACCGCCGGACCAGTCACCCAGCTGTTGCTTCGCTGGAATTCCGGAGAGGAGTCCTGTCTAGACGAACTGATCCCGCTGCTGGAACACGAACTGCGGCTGATCGCCCACCGGCAGATGCGTAAGGAGCGGGAAGGCCACACCCTCCAGACCACCGCGCTGGTCAATGAGGCCTACCTGAAGCTGGTGGATCAATCGCGCGCCAACTGGCAAAACCGGGCGCAATTCCTGGGAGTCGCCTCAGGACTCATGCGCCGCATCCTGGTGGACCATGCGCGTGGTCTGTGCCGTGCAAAGCGCGGTGGGGTCGCCGGCCACCTGCCCTTGGATGAAGACCTCGTGTTCTCGCCGGCGAAGTCGGTTGCCCTGGTTGCCTTGGACGACGCTCTCGAAGAACTCGCCCGGCTGGATCCGCGTAAGGCTAAGGTCGTGGAGATGCGGTACTTCGGAGGATTGAGTGTGGAGGAGTCCGCCGAAGCGCTGGGCGTGCATCCCAACACGATCGTCCGCGACTGGGGTTTGGCGAGGGCCTGGCTTAAACGTGAACTCAAGCGTGAACCGGCCCATGAGGCCCCCGCCGGTCCTTGATGCAAGCTGGCTCTATCGGTTTTCAGGAGCACCGCGAAGCACGCCGTCTTACTCTGGTAAGAGAAGTCCAATCATGACTAAAGCCGCGATTTCCTCGAAAGGGCAAATCGCCATTCCCAAGGCGGTGCGGGAACGGCTCAACCTCAAGACGGGCACCGAAGTTTCTATCGACGTTCAGGGCGAGGCCCTGGTGATGAAGCGGCTGGTGCGAGGCTTTCCGGACTGGCGCACGATGCAGGGAATGGTGCGGGGCGGGGAGACATTGACCCAATCTTTGGAAGCCGAACACTGCGCCGAGATCGCCCGCGACGATGCCAGACTCCAGGATCATTGACGCCTGGGCGTTGCTGGCGGGCCGAGCAAAAGGACGCTATCTACGGGGCCTGGCTACTGGCCTGGATCGCGCTGGCGCAACTCGTAGGCATCGCCAAGATCCTTGGGCCGGCCGCTTGATTCCTTGTTTCGAATCAGATCCTCGCGGCCAATGAATTGGACCGGAATCCCGTCAATTTGACCCGCCGCGCGATTTGCCCATGCCGGCTCAAACTCGACACCGGAAATCGAAGTTATGAGGTCGATGCGGTTCGGCTTGACTCCGAGTTGCACCACCTGGTGTGGTTTGCTCAAATCCTCGATCGTGACATCGAGACCTCCAAAGCCAAAGGCCTGAATGGCGGCAAGAACGGCGATAGCGTTTTCTCGTGATGGTTTAAGCAAGAAATCGATGTCGGCCGTGAAACGAGGGCGTCCATGCCAAGCGACGGCGAAAGCCCCGACAATCAAGTACTCAACTTTGTTCGAGTTGAGTAATTCGATAAACTCTCTCAAATCTTTGTTCAGCCGCATCGGGATACATCCAGCTTTGGAGTTCGAGAACGGCATCGATGCGCTGTTCGGGAGTCGAGCGCAGGTCTTCTTCGACGTCGGCGGCGTCGGCTTCCTCGTGACTGCGGAAGATTCTAACGACCTTCTCCATTTGTCTTATTCTACGATGCCTTCGAACCCCAGGTATCGGCCTCGATATCTCGGCTTGTGCCGTTCCTACAGGCCGGCGCTACAAATTGCGCTAGACTTGCCTATCAGGCGCCAACCCAAATATGCCATCTGAGCGCTGGAAGCAGGTCGAAGCCCTCTTCGAGGCCGCGCAACAGCAGCCGGTCGATCAGCGCGCCGAGTTTCTGCGCCAAGCCTGCCCCGACCATCCTGAGGTCTGCGCCGAAGTCGAGTCGCTCCTGAAGGCCGCTGACTCCCGCGACCCGCTGCTCGATGGTTCGCCGCTTTCTTCCATCGCTGAACGCGCACCCGCACTGAAGCCCGGCGACACGCTCGGCAATTTTGAGATTGTTGCGATGATCGGTCGCGGTGGGATGGGCGAAGTCTACCGAGCCCGCGATCTTCGACTGAAGCGCGAAGTCGCCATCAAGACCCTGCCGTCCGGTTTTGCCTCTGACCGCGACCGCATCGCCCGCTTCGAGCGCGAGGCGCGAGCCGCCAGCGCGCTGAACCACCCCAATATCGTTAGCGTCTACGACATCGGCACCGAAGGCGGCGTGTCCTTCATCGTCTCCGAGTTGGTCGACGGCGAGACGCTGGCACAAGCCATCCAGCGCGGGCCGCTGTCGCTGCGGAAGCTGATCGAAACGAGCACGCAGATCTGTGACGGCCTCGCCGCAGCGCATTCCGCCGGCGTCGTCCATCGCGACCTGAAGCCCGGCAACATCATGCTGACCCGCGACGGGCGCGCGAAGATCCTCGACTTCGGGCTCGCGCGCCAGGATCACGCTCACGGAGTCGACAGCACAACGGTGGAAGCTAGCCATCCGGGCATGATCATGGGCACTCCCGGCTACATGTCACCGGAGCAGGTGCGCTGCGAACCGACCGATGCACGCTCGGACATCTTCAGCCTGGGCGTGATTCTCTACGAGATGGCATCGGGAAAACCGGCCTTCCGCGGCGGATCTTCGGTTGAGGTAATGAACTCGATCCTCAACGACGATCCACCGGAGTTGCCGCAAGCCTCGCCGCCGTCGCTTGATCGGATCGTGCGCCGGTGCATCGAAAAGCGGCCCTCGCGGAGGTTCCAGTCAGCGGCGGACCTGGGCTTCGCGCTAACTTCATTAACGCCTTCGCCCAAACTTGAGGAGCGGCCCAAACGCAGGGCATGGATGAAATGGGCGGTGACAGCTGCTCTGGCGCTCGCTGTGACAGCTGGCGCTGTTTACCTCTCTGTAGTGAGTCTCCCCAAAGCCCCTGCCCAGCCGGAACTCACACTCCGGCGTCTGACGAACGATCCCATTTTTACTCGCAGTGTCGCCATTTCCCCGGATGGAAAGCTAGTTGCCTATGACAAGGATGGCGACATTTGGGTTGAGCAGGCCGATGGTGGCGGCGGGATTCGGCTCACCGATGACAAAGCGGACGACAAGGATCCTGCGTTTTCTTCCGACGGCACCCAGATCGCCTTTCGCTCCGAACGGGACGGAGGAGGAGTCTATGTGGTGCCAGTGCTCGGGGGCCAGGCCCGGGAGTTGGTGCACGAGGGCAAGCGCCCAAGCTTTTCTCCAGACGGACGCTGGCTGATGTACTGGATCGGCCCAGGAATTGGACAATCCGGAAAGCTCTTCGTTCGACCGCTTTCGGGAGGTCCGCCCGTGCAGGTCGGCGCGAAGACTCCTGTACTGTGCGGCGCCGTTTGGTCACCGGATGGGAGCCGGATTCTTTTTGAAGCAGATTGCGTGGCCGATCTAGCAACGGTATGGGTTTACAAAATCGAAGGAAATGACCTGAAGCCTAATCACGACGTGCGCCCGGGTGAGGATGTCATCGATCAGTGGCTCGCCAGTCCGCCACGCCTGCTGACCTGGAAGAGGGTCGCCGACGCATACGTTGTGACAACCGTGCCAATTTCTCCCGATGGAACCCGGGTCACTGGCCCTCCGCAAAACCTCACGTCCGTCACTGACCAGCTTCTTCGCGTCTCGGCTGCGATGGACGGGCGCGTGGCGCTCGCCGTTTCGACTGCCAAACAACATATCTGGGGTCTGCCGATCGACACAAAGGGTCACGCCACAGGAGAAGCGAAACAGCTGACCAACGGCTCAGAGGACGAGATGAGCCCTTCGTTATCGAGAGACGGCCGGAAGCTGGTGTTCTTTTCGCAGCGCGCGAATAGCCTCAGGCTTTTCTACAAGGACCTCGCGACTGGAAAGGGGAAGGAACTCTCCACAGATGCAGGCAGCGGCGGGGGCGTCGTCTTCGGTCCGGATGGCGCCGGCGTCCTGTGCGGTGCCGGCTCTGCCAGTGGTTCTCTCCTGTACATTCCGCTCTCCGGCGGTCTCCCAAAGAAGATCTCGGATAAGGCGGCCATTCCTTGGGACTGGTCCCCAGACGGCAAAACTCTGTTGTTCTTCCATGCTGGCGATCTGAGCAAACCGAGATGGGGGGTCGTCCGGCAACTGGATCTCGGCTCGCTCTCGCAGACGACGTTCCTCGATGATCCGGAATTCGAAACGTGGCAAGCTCACTTCTCACACGACGGGCGATGGGTGACGTTCAATGCTACGCCAAACGATAGAACGTCCTCGCGCGTTTACGTTGTGCCGTTTCGCAAGGCGCTTGCGCCGCGTAACGAATGGATTCCCATCACGCAAGGTGGCTGGCAGGATAAACCGCGATTCTCCTCTGACGACAAACTGATTTTCATGCAGACCGCTCTTCAAGCACAAGTCGCATCGGAAGCCGTCCCTCACCAACTGTCGGTGCAAAACCTGACAGCGGACATGCGGCCTGAGGGCAACCCGGTCAGATTATACTCGCCGCCGGATAACCGGCGCATTATTACGGGCGAGATCTCGGCGGGCCCGAGGCTGATTGTGTTCACGCAGGCGGACCTCGCCGGTAACATCTGGCTGCTGGAGCCGGCAAAGGGCACGAAGTGAGTGATCCCTCCCGTTGGAAGCAAGTCGAAGCCCTGTTCGAGGCCGCGCAGCAGCGGCTCGCCGATCAGCGCGCCGAGTTTCTGCGTCAAGCGTGTCCCGATGACCCCGAGCTTTGTGCCGAGGTCGAGTCGCTGCTGAAGGCGGCTGAATCCCGGGATCCGCTGCTGGATGGCTCGCCGCTTTCTTCGATCGCCGAACGCCCGCCCGCACTAAAGTCTGGCGACAAGCTCGGCAATTTCCAAATTGTCGCGTTAATCGGCCGAGGCGGGATGGGCGAGGTCTATCGCGCCCGCGATTTGCGCTTGAAGCGCGACGTCGCCATCAAGACACTGCCCTCCGGCTTTGCCGCCGACCGCGACCGCATCGCCCGCTTCGAGCGCGAGGCGCGAGCCGCCAGCGCGCTGAACCACCCCAATATCGTTAGCGTCTACGACATCGGCACCGAGGGCGGCGTTTCGTTCATCGTCTCCGAGCTGGTGGACTGCGAGACGCTGGCCCGACTCATCCAGCGCGGGCCGCTCCCGCTACGGAAGCTGATCGAAGTGAGCACTCAAATTTGCGACGGACTCGCGGCGGCGCATGTGGCCGGAGTCATCCATCGCGACCTGAAGCCCGGCAACATCATGCTGACTCGCGACGGGCGCGTGAAGATCCTCGACTTCGGGCTGGCGCGGCAGGACCGCGCTCACGCGGTCGATAGCACAACGATGGAGGCCAGCCACCCGGGCATGATCATGGGCACTCCCGGCTATATGTCGCCGGAACAAGTGCGCGGCGAAGCAACCGATGCCCGCTCGGACATTTTCAGCCTCGGTGTGATTCTGTACGAGATGGCCTCCGGCAAACGCGCCTTCAGCGGCACGTCGTCGGTTGAGGTGATGAATTCGATCCTCAAGGACGAGCCCCCGGACTTACCGCCAGCCTCGCCACCAACACTGGATCGGCTCGTGCGTAGGTGCATTGAGAAGCAGCCGGAGCGTAGATTCCAGTCGGCGGCGGACTTGGGCTTCGCATTGCAACCCTTGTCGCTGTCGCCCAAGGTCGAAAAGCTGCCCAAACCCAGGGCGTGGTTGAAGTGGGCGGCACTGGCGGCAGCGGCCGTTGCCGGTATGGGTGCGGCCTTGTTCTGGCTAATCCGTCCGATACCACCCCCGCGAATAACGGGCACGGTCCAGATCACCAACGACAGCCGACCAAAGATCTGGCCATTGATCACCGATGGCTCGCGGGTGTTTTTCAATTCCGGATCTTTGGATTTTTTTACCAATCACTTCACGATCAATGAGGCTAATCAGGTATCGGCGAAAGGGGGTGCGTCGGTCGCTCTGGCCCTGCCGGTGAAAAACGCCAGAGTGGTGGATATTTCTCCGGATCGTACGGAGTTGTTAGTGTGCCAGTATCCACCGACGGTGACGGGTTGTGAGCTCTGGGTGGCGCCGGTGCTGGGCGGTTCCGCGCGGCGACTGGGCGATCTCGTTGTTCAGGCCGCCGCCTGGTCCCCGGACGGTCAACAATTGGTCTATGCGAGGGACAACGAGCTGCACATCGCACGCAGCGATGGGACGGAAGTCCGCAGGCTGGCAACGCTTGCTGGTTACCCCACTTTCGTGCGCTGGTCGCCTGACGGGAGTACAGTGCGCTTGACTGTGGCCTCCGGTGGTCATTCGTACCTTTGGGAAGCGCGGATTGATGGAAACCGCGCGTATCCTCTGCTTCCCGGCTGGAATGGATCATCGCCAACGTGCTGCGGTAATTGGACTCCGGATGGCAAATACTTCGTCTTTCAGTCGGGCGGGAGGGTAACTCTCAACGGCAGCATCTGGGCCCTCAGGGAAAAAGCGGGATGGTTCCGGCGCACCGATCGTGGGCCGTTCCAGTTAACCAACGGACCGCTGAGGGCGCATTGGCCGGTTCCCAGCGTTGACGGCAAGCGCCTGTTTATCGATGGTTACCAGCCCCGCAACGAATTTCTCCGTTACGACCTGAAATCTGGTCAATTCGCTCCAGAATTCGTTGGAACATCGGGGACCGATCTCGAATTTTCAAAGGATGGGAAATGGGTTGCCTATGTTTCGTTGCCTGACCTATCGGTCTGGCGCAGTGCGGTTGATGGCAGCCAGCGCCTGCAACTTACTTCGCCTCCAATTCGGGCCAGCCTGCCTCATTGGTCTCCGGACGGGAAGCAGATTGCGTTCTTCGGAGAGCGCTCGGGGAACCCGGACCGGATCTACGTCGTGTCCTTCGATGGCGGTGGGCTTAGGCAGGTAACGAACGGAGAGAGCGGGAAGGCAGGCGACATAGACCCGTCCTGGTCGCCGGACGGATCTGCGCTCGCCTTCGGCGGTTATCCCGTCGCGCCGGCCAGCGCGGCAGCCATTCATGTCGTGGATCTGAAAACGCACCGCTTCTCAACCCTGCCCGGCTCGGAGGGGATTTGGTCTCCGCGCTGGTCGCCCAATGGGCGTTTCATCGCGGGTCTCTCGACGGCTCGTACTAACGTCGTGCTCTACGATCTTAAGACGGCGAAGCAGTCCGAGCTTTCCAGCGTGCTTAGCGGCTATCCAGGCTGGTCCCTGGACGGTGAATCCCTGTTTTATGAGACCAGTGGTGATGATGCTGCTTGGTGGAGGGTGCGCCTTCGCGACCGGAAAACGGAACGCGTCGTGTCTCGAAGGAGCATGCAGGTGACTGTCTGGTTCGCTCCGGCTCCCAACAATTCCCTAATCACTGCGCGCAGTGTGGGCACTGACGAGATCTATGCTCTCGATTGGGAAGCACCGTGAGATCAGGGGGATGAACCGGCCGAGCGCCGTACCCCGTCTATTCGACAGCGCTTCTCAGTATTCGAGCTTCCAGAGATGGGGCGATAAAGAATCGGGCCCGGTCGCGAAGCGAGTGTATCTCCGGTCGAATCGCCTTGATATCACCGATCTGCTTCGCCCTCAGCAGAATCCCGCTGTCTGTATCCACCTGTCATTCTGGGCGGTCTTGATGGCCTCCGCCGCGACAGGGTCCGGATGGTGCTCAAGTTCACGGGCAACCTCGCCGGGAATCCAGACATCCGAAAACTGGGACTTCAGAAGCTCAAGCCGTCCGATGGAAGCAAGATTTGAGATGGGCGAAGTATTACTAACCGCGAGCATAGTCGAGATCTGCGGCTAGATCGTCTTCTCCGTAGTGGCGCGGGATGTTGCGCTGGCCGACAGATTCCGAAAAGGCGTTTCGCGGCG
The DNA here is from genome assembly GCA_049579625.1 of Bryobacteraceae bacterium. Classification (GTDB taxonomy): domain Bacteria; phylum Acidobacteriota; class Terriglobia; order Bryobacterales; family Bryobacteraceae; genus CAJCIT01. Next base: position 2,094 of record JBAUOG010000352.1, on the reverse strand, counting down.
TGCCGGCCAATTCGGCGGCCTTACCGAAAGGCAAAATACCCTGAGCATAGAGGGCAATCGCCAACTCCATCCGAAGACGCGCCTCAACTTCTCCAGCCGGCAACCGGAGGCTCGCCGCTATGGATTCCGGGATGTCAACCTGATATGTCAAACTCGATTCTCTTGTTTCAGCTTACTGCAAGGGTCAAAGGGCGAGGCGAGAGCAAAGGCGAGTGACTGATGTTTCAGATGTTTCAGATGTTTCTAAGGGTAACAATTTCCCTTGACATAAATTGTTACTTATAGCAACCATTGACAAGTGTGGCGGGTCGTCACCCGTCGTGGCAAGGAGTTCGCCGTCTTGCCGATGGACAGGCTGAAGAAACTGATGAACGATGCCGAGATGCTTGCGGACGTCAAGGCCTATGACGCGGCGAAAGCACGCGTTGAGCGAGGCGAGGATGAGCTGATACCGCTGGAGATTACCGAGCGGCGCCTGGCCGGCGAATGCGCGGTCAAGATTTGGCGTGAACATCTTGGGCTCACACAGGAGGACTTGGCGAAGGTCTCCCGTGTATCGCGCCCGATGATTGCGGCGATTGAGGCGGGGCACAAAAAGGGTGGAATCGCGACCCTCAAGAAGCTTGCCGGGGCGCTTGGGGTCGATCTGGATCACTTGGCGTGATCGCGGCACCGGTGGGAAGTTCCCGAAGTTCTCCGGCGTTCCGGTGAAGGGCGGATCGAAGTGTGATTCCTTCCACTGGTAGCTTGAACCCTTCGCTGCCGCTGCGGTACGTGTACGGATATGTGCGCTTCAAAAGCGACGCCTCCAGGCCCAGCTTTCACAAAGCCTACCGAGCCGCGACGGTTACGGAGCGGTTGCCTGGAATCCCAGAGCCTCTTTGTTTCCGCAGCTACGCCGGGTTAAGGATCGCACCCACCCGCATCACTCGACGCATCAAAACAACCCGCGCACTCAGCCCGCGGCTCTTGACCTATATCAGCAAAGTCTGACTCCAAGCCTGTGCGCTGCTACGCCGGGTCAAGCAGGCGCCAAGCCAGAATCGTCGTCTCGGTGGCGCTCCCTGGAAAGGTTCTCGCTCTTAACAACAACTCGAAATAGCGTGGCGAGCCGCTGCGCTCGATGCCCATCATCTTATAAGCCTTCGAAATCTGCGCTTCGTCGAGCACAAAACCACCGGCAGCCGCGGTCGATTCCGCCGTCGTGCCGGCTATGAGGAGAGCGTGTAAACCGGCTCCTAGCCCCGGCACGAACGCCACCAGCGCAAACGTGTCCCCCGTCTCGCCCGACCGTGTTGCCGCGAAATATCTGGCCTGTTCCCCGGGCCGTGGCTCGCCGTTGAGCACCGTACCCCTTTGCGAGCGGTCAAACTGAAAAGGCAGGTTCTGATAGTACAGTTCCCCCCAAGGATTACTCGCAGGCGACCCTAGTAGAATGACATTCCGCTCCTTGAGCCGCGGCAAGTCGACCTCGCGCGCTGAGTTGATGAAAATACGCTGCGAGAATTGACTATAGTCTCGAAGGATTTTGGTCGCGAGGACAACCTCGTTCGAGTCCACATATTCCCGGTGTTGAACATGCCAGTACAGGTCCTGGTTGATCGAATCCGCAACCGGAGGATACTGACGAGTTATGTAATCGTGCAAACTGAGACTCTTGTGCGAAAGTTCTCGCAGTAGAACAAGCGACGCATCGGTCGTCACGATATCGGTGTCTTTCCCGACATCAAACAACGCACCAAGCGGAAATCGCGAATTAGCCAGTCTCTGGCTCAGCTGCGTATTCCTTTGCGCCAGCAGAAGAGCAGCGCAGCCTATCGCTATCAACGCCATCACGATTGTTAGCAGTATCCAGAATGGCCGCCCCCAGCTGGCTCGAGCACCCTCCGGCACCGGGGCCGGATGGATGGTCGGCTGCGGAGGAATCTCAGCCTCGGTCACGAGCTGAATAGCGTCGTCAGGTGCCGGCGCCGGAGGGTCGTTGGCGTCAGCACCGTCACCATTCAGAACAGTTGCCGCTGACTGCCGGGACTCGAAGCTGATCGTATAGCTTCCCTTCGGCATGGTGATCAGCAGGGGTGCTTCTTTCCCTTC
>JBAUOG010000351.1:0-3058 GCA_049579625.1 Bryobacteraceae bacterium | reverse complement strand
TCCGGTTTGCCGACGACCGAACCTGACCCCCTGGCTAGCGTGATCGAACTGGAATGCGATGGCGAGCCCAAACAGGATATGCTCAACGTGCGGGAGAACCGGCCCCGCCTTGCAGTGGGCATGTGAGCACAGTCTGTTCTTGACGCGAGTGTTTAGATCGGCGGAACGCCCGCTCGTACTTTATTGTATCGGCATCTATTGAGGTGCGGATTGCCGCTCGCAATCGGCTACCATGCTGTCGAGGGCTGGCATCACAGCGATCTAAGACCAGCGTCTAGCCTTCTGGATTAGACTTGCCGCACGCCCGATCGGATATAGTGTGCCCCATGGACGGTTGGCCTAGGTTACGGATTGCGGCCGCTGCTGTTCAGGTTGCGGCGGCGCTCTGCCTGGGCCATTTGTGTGGGCAGGAGTTAGATACCGCACTTCGCTCGCAGGGTGAAGGCCACTTCACGGTGATGGATGAGATCGAAAACCCCAGGGAACGTGCCGATTTTCTCGCTCTATACAAAACTCCGGATGCATCTCAGAAGCACCAGCGCGCCACTCAGTTCATTGCTGATTATCCGCAGTCGTGGCTACTGGCTCAAGCCTACGAGGCAGCGGCAAAATCGTCCATCGACCTCGGCGAGTTTGACCTCGCCATGACTGAAGGCCGGTTTTCTTTGCGCCTGCTGCCGGAGAATCCCTCGCTGTTAGTGCCGTTAGCGAATGTCGAGGCGCAACGAAAGCAGATGACCCTAGCTGAACAACATGCTCGCGATGCACTCGAGTATCTGGAGGTCTTCAGCGCTCCGGCAGGAATAAAGCCGGCGGCCTGGTCCGAGATGAAAGCGCAACTCAACGCATCAGCGTACTTCGTGCTCGGGCGCGTCTACGCAAGTCAAGGTCTGGGGATGAAAGGGCCGAAGCGAAGGGAGTTGCTTGATCGGGCCTCAGAGGCATTGACGAGTGCCACCGCCTGGAATGCGACGGATGCCGAGATCTTCTATCTGCGCGGCATGGTTCACGAGGCTTGTGCAGAGTTTGCGGAAGCAGCCGTTGACTACGCCGAGGCCCGCAGGCTGGACTCACGCACGCAGGAGGTGGCGACGAACGCATTGGCCCGCATCTATCAGAGCCAAATATCGAAGGCGCGCGTCAGCGGCGAAACTCCTAGAGTCTCATTCGAAGAGTTCGTTCACAGCCTGCCAAACCCTGCGATCCCTTCGTCGTCGGCGACTCATTCCGGGAGCGCGAATGAGGCGCGCCAGCCTGCCTACGCCGGGTCGGAGACTTGCATTCAATGCCACCGGCGGGAATTCGATTCTTGGCGCGACACAGGTATGGCGAAAATGCTTCGCCCGTTTAGTGCGGAAGACATCATGGGCGATTTCCGGCCAGGCACCGAGTTTCGCAATGAACTTGGAGACCAGATCGTCCGCATGGGCGATGACGGCCGGCCGTTCTTCGACATCGTAGGCCAGGACGGTCATTGGCACAAGTATCGCGTCGACTACACGATCGGCTCGAAATGGCAACAAGGGTACGTTACGAAACTGCCGGACGGACGGATGCAGGTGCTGCCGATCGAATACAACAAGTTGCAGCAGAAGTGGGTGAACTATTGGAAGCAGATCGACCCGCCCGGCAGCGTGCGCGCAAATGTGCAGCGGTTCCCCGAGCTACTGCCGGCCACCAACTACCAGTTGAACTGCGCCATCTGCCACACCAGCCAGCTGAAAACAGCAGCGACCGACGAAGAAGGAATGAAGCATGCGCAATACCGCGAACCGGGTGTCAACTGCGAGATGTGCCATGGGCCCTCGCAAGAACACGTCGAGCGGATGCAGCGTAAGGACCTGACCCCGTTAGCGCCGCTGAAGGCCCCGGTGGACTTTACGCGCACAAACAACCGGGAGGGAGTGAGAGTGTGTGCGCAATGCCACCGACAGTCGTCCGTGCGCGAAGCCAGTCCGCACTCTGAGTTGAACTACTCGTCAGCGGGTGACAGCTTTCTCTTGTCGTCCGTAAGTCGCCCGTACCCTCAGTTCTTGCGCAAGGCCTTTTATAAAGACGGTCGTTTCCGCGAAACCACATTCATCGTGGAGGCTTTCACACGTTCAGCGTGCTACCGGCGCGGAAATGCCCAGTGCGCCGACTGTCACGATCCGCATCCCGTGGACGCAGCTCAGAACCCCACATCGCTGAAGTTCCTTCACGATCCCAATGAGATGTGCTTGCAGTGTCACCGCCAGTTCCGCGGAAAGACCGAAGCCCACACGCATCACGCGGCTAACTCCGAAGCCGGCCGCTGTACGGCGTGTCATATGCCTCGGATTATGAATTCGGTGCTCTTCATGGCTGCGTCGCACCAAATCGATGACAGGCCCGATGCGGCGTTGACAGCCAGGTTTGGACAGCAGGAGAGTCCCAATGCCTGCTTGCTGTGTCATACCGGAAAAGACGCCGCCTGGGTTTCCGATAAGCTGGCGCATTGGTAAGGTCGATGAACAAACTCGTGCCCGCCGGCGCCGCGCTCGTGGCGCTGGTTGTCTTCGCGGCCAGCCCAGTCCTTCCGCCCAATCATTTTGAAGACGTAACTGCTCGCTCCGGGGTCCGCTTCCTAAACCAAGCCAGCCACACCTCGCGCAAATATCTTCCGGAGACCATGGTCGGCGGCGTCGCGCTCTTTGACTACAACAACGATGGGCTGCTTGACATCTTCTTTGTGAATGGCGCGGCCCTCGCTGATCCGATGAAAGCTGAAGGTCGTCCGGACAAGTCGGCCTCCAGGTACTGGAATCGGCTCTATCGCAACAATGGCGACGGCACCTTTACCGACGTCACTGAGAAGGCTGGTGTTCAAGGTGATGGTTTTGGCATGGGGGTGGCGGTGGCTGACTTCGATAACGATGGATATGAAGATCTCTACGTCACCAACGTTGGGAAGAACGTCCTTTATCACAACAATGGCGATGGGACGTTTGCAGATGTCACGGGTGCGGCCGGTGTTGAGGCAGGCGGTTGGTCGGCGGGGGCGGTCTTCGTCGACTACGACCGCGACGGACTGTTGGAC
>JBAUOG010000350.1:0-12475 GCA_049579625.1 Bryobacteraceae bacterium | reverse complement strand
GCGAATGGCTTAAAGAGATCGGTCGACAAGTCTTGGACAAGTGCGTTGAAGGTTAAGCCGTCGCGGCGGACAGCGGTGACGCTCTTGTCCCAAGCAGCAGCGTTGGGCGGCGCTTCCGTGGCTGGCCAATATCCTTCCGGCCACTTCGGAGACTTATGCTTGGGATCGCGTGAGAAGGCAAGGATGTCATGCTGGGCGATGCGAATATGCTCCAGAAGCTGCCAAGCTGTGTGAGGCGCGCGGGCCGGCTTCACTCCACGAAGACTGGCGGGAAAACCGTCTACGGCGGCTTCAAAATCGACGTGCGCCTGATGGCCCCTAATCGCGTCGACAAGTTGCTGGCGGAGTTGCACAGATTCATCTTTTTTCATACCTGGTCCTTATTTTTACGACACGCCCAGCTATTTTCCGCCACCGATGCCGATGCGCATGCCACCGAGTTTCTCCGGATCAAGCCAATCAAACGAGTAGTTGAACCAGTTGGAGGCGCCGCGCGTAACAAAGCGGCCTTGACCGTTCGAGGCGATGACAAAAGCACAGGGGGCATCGCCGAATTGGGCGAGGCGGCGGCCCAGCCATGATTCGGCACTCAACGCGCCAGCGAGAATGACAGGGGAATCCGGAAAGGCGGCTAGCCGGGCGCCGAGTAGGGGATCGTTCTGAAAGGCCGGCTCCCCAAGCTGAAAGGCCTTGCGATACTGCTCAATCGCCGAGGGCAGATCACGGACTGCAATGACCACCCACAAGACGCCCTTGATGCCGGGATCGCTCGGCTTGCCCTGCGGGAACGCACGGCGGCCGCGAAGCGTAACGTCGTGAATCAAGAACGGGAAGAAGGTGCCTTGCGGGGCAGACCCGACGCGCAACGTTTCCCACGCAAGCGTCACACCATCGGGACGGGCGCGCCCGCCTTCTGAAAGCTCCACGGGAATGCCGATATTCTTGAGCCGTTGTTCCGGTACTGCAATATCATCCACGTTCACGGCCCAGGCGCAAGGCCCGGCGTCGCCGTCGATGAACTTCGCCCAGTAATGAGCTCCGGCTCCGGTGGGCTTCTGCGCCGCAATCAATTCCAAATAGGAACCATCAGCAAAGCTCTTGAGAGCCATCTCCGATAAGCCGTTGGTGTGTTTCCCCCCGTACTGCGTGGGGAACTGGACGGAAGCGAAGATGGCCTGCATATGTTTCAAGTCGCGGCCGGCGATGGTAACGTGATCCACCTTGAGTTGCTGGCCGAAGCAGACAGCCTGCAGAAGAACTGCCAGTAGCAGACCGAAGGGCACCTTGTTTCCCGAGTCGGGCATGATTCCTCCGCGCGTCGGCAATTATACAACTGGCTGAGCGGCCGCTTCCTCCGCAAGGCAGGCCGGAATCCCTTCCCTATAAGACGGGTATTGCAATTCGACGCCAAGCAAACGACGGATCGCTGAGCCATCTACACGGCGGTCGTTGCGCAGCGTCTCGTCCAGCAACTCAGGCGGAGCCGCAGACGGAGTCGGAAACCCGAGCGCCTGGGCGCAAAACTCCGCAACTTCCAGCGAGGGACAAGGGTGTTCGTCCGCGACGGGGAACGCGCCTGTCACACTTGACAGAAGCCCCGTCGCGACAGTCTCAGCGACGTCATCGACATGTATGCGGCTGATGGATCCGCCTCCACCTTCCGGCACGCGAAACGTGCCGTGCCGCATCGACTCGTGAACACCCCGGCCGGGGCCGTATATGGCAGCGGGACGCAGGATTAGAGAGGACCAAGGGCCGGCGGCCACAGCTCGTTCGGCATGAAGGCGCAGAATCTCGCGAGGCGTGCGTGGCGCGGGCTGGGTCCGTTCGTTAATGATGTGGCTTGCGCCGTAGACGCTGGTGCTTGAAAGGTAGAGAACGCGCGCGGGTAGACGTTCCTCGAATGCGCCGAGGATGGCAGGAGTGGGGTCGTGCAATCCGGAGCCGTACTGCAGCAATGGAATGCAGTGAAGGACCGCCAGGCCGGATTGGATCTTTTCCGCAAAATTGGCGAGGCTCCGTTCATCGTTGACGTCGAGAGGCAGCATGGTGACGCCGGCAATGGGAGAAGTCACCCTGTTTGTCGCGAAGACCCGAACACCCCGGTGGAGCAGCTTCGCCGCGACGCGCTGGCCAACGAAACCGCAGCCGAGAATAAGCACGTCGGAGAAAGGCATTTAGATGAACCCCAGCGTTTTACGATCGATTGACGGCAAGAACGTCTCCAGTTGCTCGCCCGTCATTATCGGATCGAAGTCAACCCCAACCATTCGATGTTCGCACTAATTTATTTCACCGGGCTGGTGAATTCGCTTCAATTGCCTTGGGCGAGCCGCAACTCGTCTTCGAGTTCGTAGATGCGATCTTCCAGTGTCTTGGTTGGTTTGCCGGCTTCTTTCGTGTCGGCCAGCTTCTTTTTCTGCCGTTCGAGTTGCTTTTGAATGCCCAACACCTTTGGGGAGAGGGGCGCGGGAATGGGAACCGGGGCAGCCGCGGCTTTCTTCACAGGCCTTGGCTTCTTGCCCTTGGTGGGAAGTGGAACCTTCTCGCCGAAATCCTCCAGCAACTCACGCTGGAGCTGCAGCAACTCGTTTGCTACCTCGTGGAATCGCGCGATCAATTCCTTCTTGGCCTGATTTCTGAGCTTCAGATAGCTGTTCTTCGCTTCGCGGTACTGGTCGATGGTGGTGGACATACAGGTGTGGGAGGGGAACTCAGATTATATAGACCGGGCTTAGGGAACATTCGCGGCGAGGGCTTGTTCAGCAAGCACAACTGCGCCGAGGACGCCGGCGAGACCACCCAATTGCGGCGGCGCGATGTATCGATCGAGATGATTCAAAACTTCGTCATGCTGAACGTAGCCGTTCAAAAGGCGCGCTACTTCAATGCGGATCAGCGGGAAGATCTGAGGCTGCTGCATGACTCCGCCGCCGAGCAGAATGCGTTGGGGGGAGAGTATGAGGATGAAGTTCACGATCGCCTGGGCGAGATAGTGCGCCTCCAGCTTCCAGGCCGGATGATCGGAGGGAAGGTCCTGCGCAGGGTGGCCCCAGCGCGCTTTGATCGACGGACCGGAGGCAAGGCCTTCAAGGCAATCGTAGTGAAACGGGCAGTGCCCGTGATAGGGATCGGTCGACAGATGGTGTGGGATTCGGATGTGCCCCATCTCCGAGTGGATCAATCCGTGAAGAACGTGGCCATGAACGATGGCAGCTCCGCCGATACCGGTTCCCACCGTTAGGTACAGGGAATCGGAAAGACCTTGCGCCGCCCCCCAACGCGCTTCGCCGAGGCCGGATGCCGCCACGTCGGTATCGAAACCAATTGGAATCGGAAAAGCCTGGCGTACCGCACCAACCAGACCGAAGTTCTGCCAGCCGGGCTTGGGAGTCGACGTGATACTCCCAAACGTGGCCGACGTGGGATGAAGGTCAACCGGCCCGAACGAGCCAATGCCGATGGCAGCTAGCGAGAGGCCAGCCTGGTCCTTGAAGTACTGCACAACGCGGGACAAGGTTTCGTTGGGGGTGGTGGTCGGAAACTGCGCGGTCCGCAAGTTGTGGGGGCCGGTACCGATGCCGCAGACGAACTTGGTGCCGCCCGCTTCGATTGCGCCATAAAGCTTGGTGCTCATGTGGATCTACCGTAACTGTTATACAGGTACCCGGGGCCGAACACAAAGCCTGACCTATTGACTGTGTGCAAACCGGCGGAAAAAGCTCGTCTCTTTCCATTTCGGGCGCGTAGAGGCGTCCGCGACACGTTCCGTCAGGTTCAGCAGGAGCTGATTGAAGCGGGCAGCCGCGACGAGATCCACGGGCTGGTTGACGTCGTCGGACGGGGCGTGATAGCGGTTCATAAGCCAGTCCTTAAACTGTTGTTCTTCGGGCGTGCCGGGACGCGGAGCGAAACCGTTGGCGATGGCAGGAACACCCTGGCGGATGAAACTGTACTGATCGCTTCGGATGAAGATATTGCGATCGGGCTGCTGGTCGGGATGAACATGAACGTCCATAGGTTCGGCCACAGCGCGAATGTCGTCGCCAAGGGTAGACTCTTCAAGACCCCAGACGGTGATGTTGTTCAACGGGACTATGGGCAGGAACATGTCGGTATTCAGGTCCGCCACCATTGCGCCCGCCGGGACGGTGGGGCGACCGGCAAAGTAACGGGATCCGAGAAGCCCTTTCTCCTCGCCGCAAACGGCGATAAACAGGACCGAGCGCTTCAGTTGCGCGTGCGAGTCGTGTAGGGACTGAGCAAGGTCCAGGATGGTCGCCACGCCCGAGGCGTCGTCCATAGCGCCGTTGTAGATGCGGTCGCCATTGATGGGCTCGCCGACACCGACGTGATCGAGGTGCGCGGAGACAACAACGTATTCGTTCTTGAGACGCGGATCGACTCCTGGAAAGATCCCAACCACGTTGGGTGACTCCACTTGTTCGGTTTCCGCGGTCACGGTGGCTTCGATCGAGCCAACGAGCGGAAATCGGGGAAGCGGCTTGGAGGCATCAGCAAGCGCAAGCAACTCGGGGAGCGTATGGCCGCTGCCTGCAAAGACCTGGTCCGCGTGGGCGGGATTCAAGGTCGCGGTGAACAGGGTGCCCTTGGTGTCCTGTAGGGCGGGATCGGCCAAACGCATACCGGACTGAGACGCGGCCAAGGCCATGCGCGACCAGGGGATATCCATCGATTTCGGATTCGGGATGGACATGACGCCGATGGCGCCCGCCTGTTGTACAGCCTTCCAAAACTCCTGCGCGGCCCGCGCATTTGCCTTGAGTGGGCCGGCAATATTCGCAGGGCCGCCGTTCAGGTAGACGATGATCTTGCCTTTGAGATCCTGGCCGGCCAGATCGTCATAGCCCACATCGGGAATGTGCAGGCCGTAGCCAACGAAGACGATCGGAGCAGAGACTGTCTTGGGTTGCGGGAGACGACTGCCGAGGATGGCGTCTTCGCCAAGCGCGAGAGGCAGGCGTTGATCATGGACCAACGTCAGCGAGGACTTCGACGCGATGACGCGCTGAACCTCAAAGCGAACTGGCTGGAAATAGCCGTTCGTTCCAGCGGGCAAGAGGCCGTAGGCTTTGAATTGCTTCGCGACATAGTCCGCCGCCTTGCGATAGCCCTCCGTGCCAGTGAGACGGCCTTCGAGTTCATCGGAGGCAAGGAATTGGACATGTGCCCACCAGCGCTTGCCGGCGGCTTCCCAGTCGGTGGACGCCAGAAGGGGAATCGCGATAAGCGAAGCAATCAGTAAAAGGCGAGCGGGCTTTGTGAGGCAGGAAGTGTTCATGAGTTTTTGTGAAGGAATCAGGATATCGCGGCGCGAACAAGCCGCTACTTTGGTTCGTCTTTCTTTGGTTCGTCTTTCGGCGTGATGGCGCCAGTGGAGGAATCGACATTATAGAGGCGGCAACGATCGGTCATGACTTTGAAACGGAATCCGCGACTAAAGAAGAGTGCGCGACCGTTGCCCGTACCTTCGATGAAGTTAGGGATCCAGACGCCGTCAGGCTGGCGTTGTTGGGTGAGGTGGAATTGAAAGCCCTTTTTTAGATTGCCAACAAAACCTAGAACTTTGATGTCGTGGTCGGTGAGGACCCTCAGTTCGAGCAATTCTCCCGTTTCTTCATCGACCCATACGCGGCCGCTCAGCGCTTGGGCAACCTTCTCTTCGAGGCTCTTCGGGTGGAAATCCGGATCGCCGGACATGTCGTAAACCACAATGCTGCGGCCGGCCCGGTACTCACGGTGTCCATTGGTATAGCGAAGCGCTTTGAGCAGAATCTCCGCCTGCTTCTCATCTTCCTGCTCCGCCTTCTTCACCTGCTTTGGATCGCTGAACTTCCTGACCTCTTTATTAACGCGGTCCTGCTCCTTCTTTTCGTCATCACCGGTCAGGGTTTTGCCGTCCCGAGCAAGCACATGATTAATCTCCTGGCCATTCACGTAGAACTGTTCCATCTCCCGAGAACGGTGTTTCTGGAGGCGGCCATTACTATCAAATTCGTCAGACTCCTCGTGGACGTCGCAGAGATAGCGCTCCTTATCCTTCTCGGCTTTCTTCTCCGAGGCCATGACGCGATCCTTCAATTGCCGAGCGTCAGGTAGCGGCGCGGAGGACGGTGGCGGTTGCGCGTGGAGGGAAAAGGTGAGCGACGAGGCGCACCAAAGTAAGACGACCGCGTACTTTGGGCTCGACAAGCATCCCATGACCGATTGTAGGTGGCGGATTCTTGCGACCTACTTCTTCGCCCGCAGACGAAGCATGTAGATGGGGACGCCGGCAAAGACGATCAGGAGACCGGGCCACGTGCTGGCCGGGCGGTACACGAAGAGGCACACCAGGACCACGGTGGCTCCCAGAATGTAGAGCAGGGGAATAACCGGATAGCCGAAGGCCTTATAGGGACGAGGCGCATCGGGCCGCGTGAAACGCAGCCGGATGACACCGGCGATGGTGAAGATGTAAAACAGGAGCGCCGCCGAGATCACGTAGTCGAGCAAATTGCTGTATAGATTTCCGTACTGGCCAGTGGTCACGTTAAAGGTCCGAGGCAGAACCAGGAAAGCCGCCCAGATGCCTTGCACGAGAAGAGACCAGCCGGGCACGTGAGCGCGATTCAGCTGGCCAGCCGACGCGAGAAAGAGTCCGTGCTTCGCCATGGCGTAATAGACGCGGGGCCCGGCGAGCACGAGGCTGTTGATACAGCCGAAGCAGGAAATCATAATGGCGGCGGCCATGATGCCACTGCCCCAGCCGGGAATGATCTTCTCGAGCATGGCGGTGGCCACCCGATCTGAGGGAGCGTGCTGAATCGCCTCGAGTGGCAGCGTAACCAGATATGCCACGTTGGCCAGAAGGTACAGCGTGATGGTGGCAATGGTGCCCAAAGCAAGCGCGCGAGGAATGGTCCAGCCGGGATTGTGAACTTCACCGGCGGCGAAGGTGATGTCGTGCCATGAGTCCGCGGAAAAGAGAGAGCCGGACTGGGAAATACAAATCGCCACCAGGAGTCCCATGGACGTCGCCGCGTTCAACGTCGCAGTGATGGGAGAGAAGTCGTGCACGACCCAGAGGTTGGCGCCGAAATTGGCGGAGATGGCGGCGTGGTTCCAACCGAATACGAGGCCGACGATGATCAGAGCGGCTAGTGTGACAACCTTAGCCGAGGTGAAAAGATTCTGGACAATCTTGCCGTATCGAACACCCTGAGTATTGGTCCAGGTCAGAACCGCCAAGACTGCAATGGCCACCAGTTGAGCAGTCGACAATGAGACAGCGTAACCGCTGGTGATATGGATGGGAGGAACAATGTACTTCTGTTCGGAGACGGCAGGCAGGAGGACGCCGAGAAAGCGGGCGAACGCAACGGCGACGGCGGCTATGGTGCCGGTTTGAATGACCGTGAACAGAGTCCAGCCGTAGAGGAACCCAAAGATTGGAGAGAACGCCTCACGTAGGTAAACGTAGACACCGCCAACGCTGGGCAACATGGCGGCGAGCTCACCATAAGAGACGGCCGCGAATACCGTTAGCACTCCGGCGAAAAGCCAAGCAACCAGAAGCCATCCTGAACTACCTATGTTGCGGGCCATGTCGGCGGGGACGATGAAGATGCCCGAACCGATCATGACGCCGATGACGATCATGACCGAATCGAAGAGACCGAGCTCGCGAACAAACCCGGTTTCTTTGTCGATGGCAGAACGCTTCGCCGAAGGTACTGCTGTGGATTGATCCATTGAACTTGGTATCGGCTCGAGCCGATTAGGCCGGCTGGGTAACGGCCGCGAGCCTTGGCCGGTGCGTGGTTGCCTGTTGCAGGATAGCGCGAACTTCAGCCAGTTCCGCCGCGGAGAGTTCAAGACGCGGCGCCCGGACGCAGGCAAAACCCTGGCCAATCTCCTCCTGTACGGCTTTGATCAGTTGCACAAACTTGGGAACCGTATCCATTCGAAGCAGAGGCAGAAACCACTTGTAGAGTTCCATTGCGTCGGCGAGATTGCCGGCCTTCGCCAGGTTAAAGAGATCCACCGACTCTCGCGGAAACGCGTTAACGAGGCCCGCAACCCAACCTTCGGCGCCTATAAGCAATGCCTCGACGATGAGGTCATCAACACCCACCAGGATCTTGATTCCGTCGCCAACCAGCTCGCGGAGCGCGGCAATGCGGCGAACGTCGGCGCTCGATTCCTTGATGGCATCGAGGTTCCCGTGCTCCGACTGCAGCTCGACCACCTGATGCGGGAGGAAATCGACTTTGTAGGCGATCGGGTTGTTGTAGAGCATGGCAGAAAGACTGGTGGCGGATAAGACCGCGCTTACGTGAGCTTTCATCTCGCGCCAGTCGCCGACGTAGACATAGGGCGGCAGGACCATTAGGCCGCTGCAGCCATGATCCTCAGCGACTTTGGCAATTTCAATGGCTTCCTTCGTCGTGAGCGCGGAAACCGCCGCGATCACCGGCACGTTGTGGCCCACAGCGGTGGCGCAGGTACTGAAGATCTGCGCTTTTTCACCGATGGTCAATGAGCCGCCCTCGCCCAGCGAACCGCAGGCCACGATACCGGTGCATCCTTCGTCAACCAGCCACTTGGCGTGGCGGGCGAGGAAGGCGTGATCCACGGAACCGTGCTCATTAAACGGCGTTGTGATGGCGGGCATCACGCCAGCCCATGCAAGGCTCGATCCAGATTGGCTCATGTAAGAACTCCGATCTATTTTGGATTAGGCACAGCTGGCGCTGAGGCGGCTGCGCTATCCATATTCGACTGCATTTCCAATTCAGTAAGGTTACCAATTGACGTAGGGAAGATCGGCGGACGAACCGATTCCGCCCCCCAACCTTTCAGAAACTCGACGGCAGGCCCGCAGACACGCCCCTGGCACGGTCCCATTCCACAGCGCGCGTGCAGTTTGGCCGATCGCCACGATGTCTGAGCCTGAATCCGCCCCCAGGTCACGTCCTCGCAGCGGCACACGATGGTATCGGCTTGAGCCAGGGAACGAAGCTCGGGCCGGGGTGCAAAGGCTGCTTCGAGAGCTACAGCAAAGCGCCGCCAGCGGTCTCGGGCGGGCTGCCTGGACAGGGCTTTGTCGAGCAGGCCCGCTGCCGCATAGCCGGCGATCTCGCCTTCGGCCAGCGCCAGATCGACGCCTCCAATACCAGTGGGCTCACCGGCGCAATAAACATCCTCGACTGTGGTTCGCTGGAGCGCATCCACCATAACCGTAGTCCCGCGGAGCGTGCAACCCAGGAGCAAGGGCAATTCGAGATTAGGATAGAACCCAAAGGCAACCGCGAGATAGTCACAAGGTTCAGACCAACGGCGGTTCCCGCTGCGAATGGCGACGGACTGGACTCGCCGGTCACCGGCGGCCGACTCAACCCATGCACCCCAGTGATACGGCACACCAATCAGCTTGGATTCAAGCTGGACGGCTTCGGAGATCTTGCCGGGAAACCGGAGGAGATGCTGGGCGAACCCGGCCAGCGTGCGAAAGGAGGCCTGTTCGGCGATCAGGCTGACCTGTGCTCCATGAGCGCGGAGATACGCGGCCACTGCCAGCAGGAGCGGGCCTGTCCCGGCCACGACAACACGTTTGGTCTCAACCGAAAGACCGGATTTCGCCAACGCCTGGATTCCGCCAACGCCAAAGACGTTGGGCAGCGTCCAGCCGGGGAACGGCAGGAACAGCTCGCGCGCACCGGTGGCAAGAATGAGCCGGCGATAGCGAACGACGTGGGCTCCCTGCTCGCTTTCAACAAGGAGCGACCTCGCCGCCGGGCCATGCCCGATGACACGCGACCCTGACTGCAGGCTGGCGCCGGAGCGCTGAAAACGACGGAGCCAACTGCGCGCCGATTCGCCGGCCTCAGATGCCGCCGCGCCCATACCGCGCCAGATTTGACCGCCCGCACCAGGGTTGTCGTCGAAGACGACGACGCTGCTCCCGGTGGTCGCTGCGCTGCAGGCCGCGGCAATACCGGCTGGTCCGGCACCAACGACGACGATATCGACCTTGCTCAGCGTCATTCGCTTTCGATGACCATGCCTTCCGCGCAGAGGATCTGGCAGCTCTTCTGGTGAGTCCGGCCATTAATTCGGACACGGCATTCCATGCAAATGCCCATTCCGCAAAGCGGCCCACGGGGCTGGTCCGATACAGATGTTCTGAAAGCTGTTTGTCCCGCGGCGAGCATCGCGGCGGCAACGCTGACACCCGGCCTAACCCGGACTGTTTCGCCGTTGAGTGTCAGCGGTACGCTCGCGGCCACCTCACGCATGGAGCGAAAGTTTCCTTTCCGCAAGATAGGGCTCGCAGGGTATCAAGGATGGGCGATTGAGAATCTGATCGACCAGCAGTTTGGCCGTGCCCAGCGACGTTGTGATACCTAGCCCTTCGTGACCTGAAGCGACGTAAACCCGGCTGAACCCAGGTGCGCGGCCGATCAACGGCAGTTTGTCGGGGGTGGCAGCCCGGAAGCCGGTCCAGACGCGGATACCCGATAACTGCGCCAACTCAGGCATGTACTCGACGGCGCGCCTGAGCATGCGGCTGAGGATCGGATAGTCGACCGCCGGATCCTCGAGGCCATATTGGCGGGATGAACCAATAAGCAATTGGCCCGTGAGCCGGGGCTGCACATTGAAGGCGACGGAATCGGACTTCAGGCTGTGAGCGCTTTTCAGGTAACCGAGTTCGATGAGCTGGTGGCGAACGAAGCCCGGGTAGCGGTCAGTAATGAGCAAGTGCCCCTTGCGCGGCTGGATGTCGAGCCCGGGAACGAGGTCGCGGGCGGCTGTTCCAGAGGCGTTTACTACCAAACCCGCGCTCAACGACGATCCATCCGACAAGGTAGCTCGCCCGTCTGCAATCGCCAGCACTCGCTGGCCAATATGCAGCCTCGCTCCCCCCTTCTCCGCCTCTTCCAACAGATAACGCGCTACGCACGGGGAGTACACGACGCAATCGCCCGGCACAAGCAGGCCGCCTGCCAATCCAGCACGAAGCTTGGGCTCGGCCTCAGCGATTTCAGATCCGTCTAGCACGTGACTGACTACATTTCGCAATGAATAAAACTGGTGTTTGCGCAGCACCTCCGCGAACTCATCTTCATCGGCGGCCACCCACATCGTGCCGCAAGGCAGGTATTCACAATCGGACGGAAGCTGAGGTGCTAGTTCGTGCCATAACCCCTCCGAGTAGTTCGTGAGTTGGAACTGGGCTTCCGAATCGTCCATCACGACAATGTGGCCCATGCCCGCGGCGGTGGCGCCCCCTCCGACGACGGCCGGTTCCACGACCGTCACCGTTAGGCCGCTGGCCACGCACTCGAGCGCGCAGGCCGCGCCAACAATACCGGCGCCGACTATCAGGACATCGGGTTTGGCGCTCGTCTGGGTCACCGGCCGGTCACAAACTTCCTGGCGTTACGCACTGGGTATTCCCCAACAGAATGGGTCCTGATCATTCAGGATAAGGTCCGCTTCCGCGTTCACATACGCAGATCCAGTGATGAAGGGGCGAATCTCGCCGTTCACGATTTCGACACGGCCCTCAAACACCGACCCGACGACGCTTTCCTGACGCCACACGTCTCCTTGCCGCAGTTTGCCGTCGGCGTAAAGACACGCTAGTTTGGCGCTGGTTCCTGTGCCACAAGGGGAGCGATCATAGGCCTTGCCCGGACACAGCACAAAATTGCGGCTATGCGCGGTCGGCGAAGCTGGATCGCTAAAGATCTCGATATGATCAATTTCCGCTCCGTTCTCGCCCGCCATTCCATTGCGAACCAGCGCCTGGCGAATGCGCCACGTGTAGTTGCTAAGCTCCTCAAGGTGCGAGAGACGAAGCGGATAGGGGCTGCCCTGCGAGAGGAAAAACCAGTTGCCACCCCAGGCTACATCGCCCTTGACCTGACCGAATCCCTCGACGTCGACGGCGACATCCTTGCTGAGACGGTAACTCGGGACGTTGCCGATGGTGATGGCGCCGTCGGAACCGAGCTTCGCGGTGATTTCGCCGACGGGTGTCTCGAAGCGATGTGTTCCGGGCCGGATTCGTCCCAGATACGAGAGGGTGGCTACCAGCCCGATGGAGCCATGACCGCACATCCCCAGGTAGCCGACGTTGTTAAAGAATATGACACCGGCCGAGCAAGCCGGATCAACCGGATCGCACAGCAGGGCGCCGACAACAGCATCCGAACCCCGTGGTTCGTTGACGACGGCAGAGCGGAAAGAATCAAACTGGTTGCGAAATCGCTCCAGGCGAACAGCCAGCGGGCCGGGACCCAGGTCGGGCCCGCCCTGCACTACGATGCGAGTGGGTTCGCCGCCGGTATGCGAATCGATCACATGGACCTTCATCACTCATCATGGTACTCAGCCGGAGATCCAGAAGGCAGTGGGAGTTCAAGAAGCGGTAACAGGCAATCCAATGAGGGCCGTTCTTCGT
>JBAUOG010000349.1:0-3511 GCA_049579625.1 Bryobacteraceae bacterium | reverse complement strand
GTCTAATCCCTCAGCGGTGGATCCGACGAAGGTCGGTTTCAACATGACGGGCCTTTTCACGAATCCTTACAAACCACAGATCCCCAATGAACTCAGCTGGGGCAATGGCGTTCCCGGGTACTTCGCGCCGACCTTCGGCCAGTCCTATAATGGCGGCGACTTTGGTAAGACCTCGCAAGCTCCGAACATCGCCGACAACCTGACCAAGGTTTGGAACACCCACACCGTGAAAGTCGGTTTTTACTGGGACAGCGCCCGGAATCTGCAGGCCGGCAGCAACTTCCAGTATGCCAATCAGGGCACCGTGGAGTTTGAAAACTACGGCGCGAACAGCAGCGGCAATCCCGCAGCTGATTTTGCCATGGCTCGCATCACTGGCTTTTACCAGGCGAACACCTCTCCGGTCCAGGACCTTCGATACCACCAATACTCGTGGTACGTCAGCGACCAGTGGAAGGTCAGCCGGCGGCTCACCTTGACGTACGGATTGCGGGCCGATCACCTGGGCGCCTGGTATACAGCCAACACGAATACAGGCTTGGCGGTTTGGGACCCTGCCACCTATAACAATACTTCCTCGGCGCCCGCATGGACGGGCGTGGCATGGCACGGCAATAACTCCAACATTCCTTTGTCTGGCGTGCCGTCCAGGCTTTTCTTCTATGAACCGCGACTCGGCGCTGCCTACGATCTTTTCGGTACCGGCAAGACCGTATTGCGCGGAGGGTTCGGCGTCTACCGCTACAATATTTCGGCCAACACGGCGAGCGGTCCCTACAGTCCGGGAGCGGGCGTCGTCAACGAAAGCACAACCTGGAATTGCTGCATCGGCTACAATTCCTTCAATCAGTTCTCGCCATCGCTAGGGCCGGCAGGGTTAGGCACCGGCATAACGGTGTATCAACAGGGCGATGAACGAGTACCCTATACCGAAAGCTGGAACGTCACCATTTCACAGCGGGCGGCCTGGAATTCGCTCGTCGAAGTGCAGTACGTCGGCAACCACAGCCAGGACGGGCTGATTTCCGGCCAGGACAACCTGGGGAACATTAACAACCCGGCGCTCGGCGCCTATTACAGGCCCGATCCGATAACGGGTGTCATTAACAACCCGTTCAGCGGGAGCTTCCCAATTAACGACTATTATCCGTACCACAACTACACCGGTATTTCGGATATAACGCACGGCAGTTACGCGAACTACAACTCGGCCATTGTCAGCTGGCAAAAGCAAACTGGACAGGTCACCTGGACAGCAAACTATGCCTTCGCCAAAGCCTTGGGTGTTAGAGACGGATATACCGGCAACGGCAACTCAGCCGGCTATGCTTTGTATCCGTTCAGCCCTCAGGGTAACTACGGCGTGCTTGCTTATGACCATACGCACATTTTCAATTTTGCGTATATCGTGAACCTGCCCAAATACAAAACCAGCAATAAGTTCCTGTCGGGAGCGATAAATGGCTGGGAACTCTCGGGCATTACGCAAGTGCAGAGCGGCTCGCCGATTCAGCCCAATACCAATGGTGCGCTCAACGTATCGTATGGAGGCATTACCGCCGGTGCGGTCAACTCACAGACCTTTCTGGGAACGAACGCATACGCGACTCTGCCTCCGGTACTCACCTGCGATCCCCGTTACGGGACCAAGCCGGGACAGTACTTCAATCCGAATTGCTTCACTCCGCCTCAGATCGGGCAAGTCGGCAATATTATCTGGCCGTACATTCGCGGTCCGGTATTTGCTAACTCCGATCTGTCGCTCTTCAAGAACTTCAATGTTACTGAGCGGCAGCGGATCCAGATCCGGTTTGAGGCGTTCAACTTCCTGAACCATCCTCTTCCGGAGTTCAACGCGGCCGGCAACAATGCGGACGTCCACTTGAACTTCCCAAGCACGAACGGCGTACTCAGCCCCGTTAGCAATAACTCAACGACAACGGGCGCACCGGAGTATACGGTGGGCCGGCGCGTGATTGAGTTTGCGATCAAGTACAACTTCTAACGGCGAGCAGTATTAAAACCACGAACAGGGGGCGGCGAAAGTCGCCCCCTTTTTCTATGCTGAGGTACCCTTTCTTTTGGTGGGAACTCCTTCAAACCGCCGCGTCGCGTGGTTCGTATACTCCCTGCTGCTGGCGTTGATTGTGGCGGGGGGCGCCTTGGTCGCTTCAGAAGCGGGCGCCGCCGTGTGCCCCATTCATTTCACGCTGAAGCTCTCTCCGTTCGTACTCGAGAACTGCGAGACCACGGCGCGGCATACGCCCGCGACCATGGCGGGCGGCGTGGCGGTCTTCGACTACAACGGCGACGGCAAGCCGGACATCTTCTTCACGAACGGCGCGAACATCGCCACCTTGAAGAAAGACGACCCCAAGTATGCGAACCGCCTGTTCCGTAACGACGGCAACGGCGTCTTCACGGACGTTACCGACAAAGCCGGGCTGGCCGGGACCGGCTTTGACATGGGCGCAGCAGTTGGCGACTACGATAACGACGGGCATCCCGATCTGTTTGTGGCCGGTGTGCACGGAAACACGCTGTATCACAACAATGGCGATGGGACATTCACGGATGTCACGGCCAAGGCCGGGCTGGATCGTTTCGTCGATCCCGAGCATGGCCCGCTGTGGGCGGTTGCCGCCGCCTGGGTGGACGTCAACAACGACGGGCTGCTGGATTTGTTCGTCATGAATTATGTGCAGTGGGACTACCGGACCGATCCCCGCTGCTACCGCGACGGCGTATCCGAGTACTGCAATCCGAGCTTCTACAAGGGCCTGCCCGACCAACTCTTCCTGAACAAGGGCGACGGAACGTTCGAAGACGTATCGGCGGCCTGGGGCCTGCGTGAACACCTCGGCAAGGGTATGGGCGTGGGCATCGCCGATTTCGATCACGATGGCCGGCCCGACATCTTCGTGACTAACGATACTTACTACAACTTCTTCTTTCACAACTTAGGTAATAAGTTTGAAGAGATTGCCTTCCAGACCGGCACGGCCTTGGTGGAAGACGGCAGCTTCATCGGCGGCATGGGCCTCGATTTTCGGGATGTCGACAACGATGGATACCCGGACATCTCCTATGTGGCGCTGACCAAGCAGACCTTTCCGCTGCTGAAGAATATGGCCGGTAAGGAGTTCAAGGAAGTGACGGGCGAGAGTGGCATGCGGGCGCTGACGATGTCCATGTCTGGATTTGGCTCGGCGATCTACGATTTTGACAACGACGGCTGGAAAGACATTTTCGTGACCCGAGGGGACGCGGTGTCGCTCGAAAAGGCCTCTACGGTTGTGGATCAGCTCAACACCGTGTTCCGCAACCTGGGCCCAAGCGGAAAATGGCAAGCGTACACAGAGGAAGCGGGCTTCGCCGCGGCCGGGCCGGCGCGAAACCGCGGCTGCGCTTTTGGCGATCTGGATGGCGACGGCAAGATCGATATCGTTTCAACGGCGCTGAGCAAGCCGGCGCAGATCTGGATGAACAATAGCGAGGGACACGCGCACTG
>JBAUOG010000348.1:0-2798 GCA_049579625.1 Bryobacteraceae bacterium | reverse complement strand
AAGAAGCAGGACCAGATCGTGATCGTCACCGAGACAGGTTTCAAGTTCCTTCAGGGTTTTCATCTGCTGCCGCATCCCGGCGATCCAAAGATTCTCCAGCAACATCAGTTGATACCAGTGGTCTTTCACGCGCTTGCGCCAGTCGTGATAGTTCTCCGGGCGGTCCTCTTTCTGGGCCGCTGCCATCGCAGTGCGGCCGCGCCGGAACGTACGTTCGAGCCCCGTCGCGATGATCGGGAAACCGTCGGCTTCAAGCGGCCACTCAATCACGCGTTGTTTCGCGCTGGTCAGAAGCGGAGCAAGCTGTGCCAGGAGCGCCTGCAGGCCCGTACCCTGCGCCGCCTCCCGCTTCTGCCTCTGCAGCACTCTCCGGATGGAGCTCAGAGTAGCCTTGCCCGGGCGTTCTCCGAGTCCTGCGATGACTTTGTCGAATATCTCAATGGAGGCCGCGGCGTCTCGAAAACTCGCTAGTTTGCGGCCCGTGTCGCGGAGACGCCGGTTCTCGCGCCTAAACAAAACCGGGAGATCGTCCTCGACCAGCCTGAGCGCCGCACGGATCTTCTTTATGCTTTTGCGGGCGTCATGAATTGCCTCATCTTGCCGGGCAATACTCTTCTGGCTGAGTTGTGAGGCAGCGGATTGAAGCTCCTCCTCAATCACCCGCTTGATTCCCGCGGCAGTTGATTCACTAGCCATCAACAAGTACGACATTCACTTACTCCTCAGAGCCTCAGAAATCACAGCCTGTCTAGCAACCCACTTCGGCGATTGAGGCTAACGGAATCCGATTGCTGACGCGCGCGGTTCTGTGCCGGTGTGATTGGTCGCCGCAGCTCATGCAGGCTTTTCTACTCCTTCCCCTGCGTCTATATCGTCGGGCCTCCGGCTGCCGTGCGACCAATAGGGTGGTACGCCATAATGCTCGTGAAGCGCGGTCTCGTAGTCTCGCGTGATATCCTTCGACTCGGCGTACTCAGGAGCATCTTTGATGGCTTCTCGCGTAAGGGCCGCCTCGACCTTGGCATCGTCCCACTTCACCGTCTTGATCCACTGCGGAGACAGCAATACCTTCTTGCCGGGTAGCCAATTGCGCGTGCCGATCTCAACGTAGACGATCGCCCACGTCTCCAGGTCGACGATGAAATCGATCACGTGGCCGAGCTCGCCATCGGTCGCTTCGACATGGTAGCCAGTCACATCATGCGTGCTCCAAAGATGCGAATCGCCGGTTTCTTTTTCGGGCGGTGTAACCGGCGGCGGCATGAACGCGGGTATCGGATTCAACACGGAGGGATACAGGCCGGAGCCCCAAATTCCGGAATCGCCCCAGTAGTTGGGATAGCCGTAGTAAGTAAGGAACTCTGCTTCGTGCTGCCGCGAGACGGGCTTGTGGGTGTCGATGTCGGGGCTCTTGGCAACCTGATCTTTCGTCAAACGCACCTCAAGCCGTTCCGCTTCCCAGTCGGCCTGCCCGATGAAGATAGGTGAGATCAGCACCAGACGTTCATCAAGCCAGTTGCCGGTATTGACCACCAGGTAGCGGATCGCCCAGTTCTCATCGTCAAAAAGGAATTGATCGACTTTCCCGATTTCGCCGTCGGTTGCTTTGATCGTCAGACCTTTCATGCTACTCGCGCTCTTCAACATTGCCTTTTCTCCTTGAAAAAACGATAAGCTTTATTCGGCGGTGCTGAGCCTATTCTAGTGAAGTTTAGGAGTGTATCCTCTTGAAGGCCGCGGTTCTTGATTCGCCGGGTGAAGTCCACACGCGGCCGCTTCGCATCGAGACGGTTCCGAAGCCCGAGCCCGGAGCCGGGCAGGTTCTGCTGCGCGTCCAGGCCTGTGGTGTCTGCCGCACGGACTTGCATATCGTCGAGGGCGAGCTGCCGAGTTTGCGCCATCCTTTGATTCCCGGCCACCAGATCGTGGGCGTGGTTGTTGAAAGCAGCACCAGCGATCTCGCGGCTGGCGCAAGGGTGGGGGTCTCCTGGATGGGTGGCGTGGATGGAGAGTGTCCGTACTGCCGGCGCGGCCTCGAGAATCTCTGCGATGCGCCGACGTTCACCGGCTACAGTGTGGACGGCGGTTATGCGGAGTACGCGGTGGTGCGCGCCGACTTCGCCTATCCCTTGCCCCCTGCCCTGGACGACCTGCACGCCGCCCCGCTGCTGTGCGCGGGCATCATCGGCTTTCGCAGCCTTCGCGTGGCTGGTGTCGAGCCGGGCGACCGGGTGGGACTGTTCGGCTTCGGCTCGTCCGCATCGCTGGCGATTGCGGTTCTTCTCTCCTGGAATTGTCAGGTCTATGTCGCGACGCGGGGCGCGACGCATCGTCAACTCGCGTCCTCGCTGGGCGCGACTTGGGTTGGGGCCGAGGCGGAGAAGCCACCGGCCGCACTCGACCGGGCCGTTACGTTTGCTCCCAGCGGAGATGTCGTCGTGGCTGCGCTGGCGAGTCTGCGAAAGGGCGGTGTGGTTGCCATCAATGCGATCCACCTCGATCGCATTCCGCAATTCGACTACGACCGGCTGTTGTGGGGAGAGCGGCAGATTCGCAGCGTCGCCAACATGACGCGTGCGGATGCGCATGACTTCCTGGTGCTGGCAGCCAAGATTGGCCTCAAGCCCCGAGTCACGGTTTTCCCCCTCGACCAGGCGAACGAAGCGCTGGCGGCAATCAAGAGCGATGCCGTGGATGGGTCGTCGGTGATCGTGCCGTAGCATTACGTTCCTTCGAAAAAACATTACTGTCCTGGCGCACGAAAAGCTGGGGCGTCCGCTCCCCTGAAGACCCTGTCC
>JBAUOG010000347.1:0-2779 GCA_049579625.1 Bryobacteraceae bacterium | reverse complement strand
GAGCCTCACGATTGTGCGGCGTCTGATCGCAGAAAAGAAACTGCCAGCTACTCAGGTCATAACGTATGCGCCCTGGCAGATATCGGCGGAAGCGTTGGACTCAGAGGCAGTTCGGGCTGAAGTGGAGAACATCAAGAATCGCGTTCGTGCCCCACAAACGCCGCGGCTCGATGGCCAACAAGCACTATTTTCAGATACTTAGTATTACAACGTTAAGTTCTGAGAACGGTGCCGAGCTCCGCGGCGCTCCCGCAATATGCGCATAAACCTGTCCAGGTGAACAGCACATATTGAATCTCACGTCGCGTCCGTGGCAGGGTCCACCCAGAAGTTTTTTTTATTGCGCAGGCTTTCCAGAGTCAGGAATGCGTGCGCCATCATGACCATGCTGACGTGATGATGCCAGCCGGCCCAGTTCCGCCCTTCATAGTGATCGAGTCCCAATTCGTCTTTGAGTTGTAGATAGTCTTGCTCAATCTTCCATCTCGATTTCGCGGCCCGCACCAAACGGCGCAGTGTGGTGCTGGGCGGTAGATCGCAAAGAAAGTATCTGGTGGGCTCCTTTTCTTCTTCCGGCCATTGCACCAGTAGCCAAACCTCTTTATGCGGGGGTTCGCCATTCACGAACCCATGCGAGGGTTGCACACGCACAGCAAGGAACCGCGACTCCAGCCAACCTTTTGATCCTTCGCGCCAGCGGATCTGCTTCCAGCCCTTGGCGTGGATTGCCAAATCCCGAACCGAAGTCGGCCTCTGCTTCCCGTATTGATAACGGGTGGCCGGCTGACCTCGGCCGCTGTACTCGGGAATGTGGATCTTGGGAGGCCGGTCCCAGACTCCCACTTGGGACGAGACTCCCACCACATAAGGAAGCTTCCTGGCTTCCAAGGCATCCCGAAATTCGGTCGCGTCTCCGTAGCCCGCATCCGCCACTACGATTCGGTCCGCCAATCCCCAACCGCGGACCTCATCTAGCATCTCCAGAGCTAACTGCCACTTCTAGTCTTGTATAACGCAGCATGAGCCTGAAGGAAGGGCGTGTTTCTAACGCAGGATGAGCCTGGGGGGGTGGAGAGCCCGCATGCTGGGAGTTGATCGTCAGCATGAAAAATGGAGAGCGGCTGAGTCTGGACCAGATACGGACGTTTATGGCAGCCAGCGAGGAGTTCCGATTTGAAGCAAATAACCGGGAGGAAATATACGACTGGGTAACGCGGACGATGGTGGAGCAGGAGTACGGTGTGCAGAAGCGGGAAGCCAAAGGGCTATTGAGGCAGTACGTGGGAAAGATGACCGGCCTGAGCCGGGCACAGGTGACGCGGTTGATTGGGCAGTATCTGGAGAGCGGGACGGTGAAGGAGCGAAGGTACCGCCGGAACCGATTCGCGATTCAGTACCAAGCAGCCGACGTGGAACTGCTAGCGGCGGTAGACGAAGCTCATGAAACGCTGAGCGGACCGGCAACGCAGAAGATTCTCTACCGCGAATTCTATGAATATGGCGACGGACGGTATCAGCGGCTGGCAGCCATTTCGGCGTCGCACATCTACAACTTGCGAAAGAGCCGTGCGTACCGGGAGCGGAAAATAGTTTTCCAGAAGACGCGACCGGTGAAGGTGACGATCGGCGAAAGGCGGCGGCCAGACCCGCAAGGACGGCCGGGCTTCTTGCGGATCGACACGGTACATCAAGGGGATCTAGATGGCGTCAAAGGGGTGTACCACGTCAACGCCGTGGACGAGGTGACACAGTGGCAGGTGGTAGGGGCAACGGCATACATCAGCGAAGCCTGGCTCAAGCCGGTGCTTGAGGCGATCCTACGGCAGTTTCCATTTCAGATTTTAGGCTTCCATTCAGATAATGGGAGCGAGTTCATCAATCACACGGTGGCCAATCTGCTGAACAAGTTGCTGGTGGATCAGACCAAATCGCGGCCGCGGCACTCCAATGACAACGGGTTGGTAGAAGCCAAGAACGGAGCGATCATCAGAAAACATATGGGGTACGGGCACATTGAATCGAGGCATGCGGAGGCCATTGAGGAGTTCTTCGAGCAGTACTTGAATCCGTATCTGAACTATCACCGGCCATGCGGCGTGCCGGAGATCATCACCAACCCAAAAGGTAAACAGAGGAGGGTGTACCGGTGGTACGCAACGCCGTGGGAAATCCTGCGGCAGTTGCCGGACTTGGCGCAACGTCTAAAGCCAGGAGCGACGGAAGGCGATTTAGAGAAACGGGCGAGAGCGGAAAGTGACACAACCGCAGCCTCGCGGATGCAAGAAGCGAAGCGGAAGCTGTTTGCCGAAATCCGGCAGAAGAGGACGGCGTGAAAACGGCGGTGGAAATGCCGGGTTGTGGACGCCAGGAAAACCAAAGGCAGGTTTTCCTCGGCGCCCACAGCCCTTGGAAATCGCTGGCGCGATTCCCACATTCCCACCGCCGCGACGAGCTATGGAAAAGTGGAAAGCCCAAAAACGGGCCTTCCCACTTTCCCACAGCACACGATTTGATATTTCTCACTGATTTAAGAAAGGAGGCCCAGAGGCGGAGCTTCGCTCCTCCTCCAGGCTCATCGTTCGATTAGAAAATGCTGTGGCGCCCAGGGCCGATACCGATACCAGGGAAAACAACGCCATCACACTGATTGCGTACACTCTTCGTTGCATAGCTCCATCTCCTTTTTCACGAATGGTGCGGACATTACGTCATTGACACTCCTCATGACGTGCTTCCAAACGCCTCAAGTTGAGTGGTGTTCCTCCGAGCGAGCGTGATC
>JBAUOG010000346.1:0-23660 GCA_049579625.1 Bryobacteraceae bacterium | reverse complement strand
CCCAAGCAGTGAGTCCCTCCCGCCCATTTATTCTGCGCCCGGTCGCGACCACGCTGTTCATGGTGGCGATTCTGCTGGTGGGCGTAGTGGCCTATAAGCAATTGCCCGTCTCGGCGCTGCCTGAAGTCGATTACCCGATTATCCAGGTGTTAACGTTCTACCCGGGTGCCAGTCCGGACGTGATGGCCTCAGCGGTAACCGCTCCGCTTGAAAGACAGATGGGGCAAGTGCCGGGGTTGAATCAGATGACTTCCATCAGTTCCGATGGAGCCTCGGTAATTACTCTCCAGTTCCTGCTTAGCCTGAATATCGATGTGGCCGAGCAGGAGGTGCAGGCGGCCATTAACGCCGCGCAGACCTATCTCCCGTCGGATCTCCCTACGCCGCCGATTTACAGCAAAACCAATCCGGCCGACACGCCCATCCTCACGCTCGCTCTGACATCTCCATCGCTCCCGTTATCCCAGGTGGAAGACCTGGCCGACACGCGGATGGCTCAGAAGATCTCACAACTTCCGGGCGTCGGGCTGGTCAGCATTAGCGGCGGGCAGAAGCCGGCGGTTCGTATTCAAGCGAATCCAACGCAGCTGGCCTCATACGGGTTGAATCTCGACGATGTTCGCACGGCGCTCATTTCCACCAGCGTCAATCAGGCCAAAGGCAGTTTCGATGGCAAACATCAATCCTTCCAGATCGGCGCCAACGATCAGATCCTGACCAGCAAAGACTATCGGGAGATTATCGTCGCCTACAAGAACGGGGCGCCCATTCTTTTGAAGAACGTTGCGCAAGTGACCGACGGCACGGAGAACGTGAAACTCGCCGCGTGGATGAACCGGACACCGGCGGTGATCGTCAATATCCAGCGGCAGCCAGGCGCCAACATCATTCAAGTGGTGGACAGCATCAAGACGCTCCTGCCAAAGCTCAGAAATACTCTGCCGTCGTCCATCAAGATTCAGGTTCTCACCGACAGAACGACTACTGTCCGAGCATCCGTTTCCGACGTCCAGTTCGAGTTGATGGTGACTATTGCGCTGGTCATCATGGTGATCTTTCTCTTTTTGCGGACCCTTTCCGCCACCGTCATTCCCAGCGTCGCGGTTCCTTTGTCTATCGTCGGGACCTTCGCCGCCATGTACATGCTGGGCTATAGCCTAAATAACCTGACGTTGATGGCGCTCACCATATCCACGGGCTTTGTGGTCGACGACGCCATCGTGATGATCGAGAACATTGCGCGCTACGTGGAACAGGGCATGCCGCCGCTCGAAGCCGCGCTGCAGGGCGCGGGTGAAATTGGCTTCACAATCGTGTCGTTAACGATTTCGTTGATCGCTGTGCTGATCCCGCTGCTCTTCATGGGCGATATCGTGGGGCGGCTCTTTCGGGAGTTTGCCGTCACGCTGGCGGTCACCATCCTGGTGTCGGCTGTGGTGTCCTTGACGCTCACGCCGATGCTGTCCGCCAAGATGCTGCGTCACAAACCGGAGGCTCAACAGGGACGGTTCTATCGTGCATCCGAGAGGGTCTTCGAGAATACCATCGCCTTTTATGGAAGAACGCTCACGCATGTATTGAAACACCGGAACATCACGCTGCTGGTGGCTGCAGCGACTCTGGTGTTCACCATATACCTTTACGTGATCATCCCGAAAGGCTTCTTTCCGATTCAGGATACGGGCGTGATTCAGGGCATATCCGAAGCGAATCAGGATATTTCATTCCCTGAGATGTCGACACGCCAGCAGGAGTTGACCAAGGCCATTCTCGAGAACCCCAACGTGGAAAGCTTGTCGTCCTTCATCGGCGTCGATGGAACTAACAACACCATGAGCAGCGGGCGCATTCAGATCAACCTGAAACCACTGGAAGATCGCGGCAAGTCGGCGGCCGAAGTGATCAGGGAACTGCAGCCGGATCTGGCGAAGATCGATGGCATCACACTTTACATGCAGCCCGTTCAGGATCTGAGCGTCGAAGACCGCGTCAGCAAAACGCAGTTTCAGTACACCCTTGAGGATCCCGACGCGACGGAGCTGTCGCGCTACGCAACCCGATTCGTAGACAAACTGAAGACCTTGCCCGAGCTGGCCGACGTGGCTAGCGATTTGGGGGCAAACGGGCTCTCCGCTGCAATACAGATCGATCGGCAGACCGCGGCTCGGGTCGGAATTACGCCGCAAATCATCGATGCCGCGCTGTACGATTCTTACGGCCAGCGACAGGTATCCACGCTGTTCACGCAGTTGAATCAGTATCACGTAGTGATGGAGGTGAAGCCGGAGTTCCAGGTGGATCCTACCCAACTGCAGAACATCTACATCAAATCAGCAGCCGGTGGAGTTGTGCCTATCAGCACGTTCACCCGGTATCAGCCTTCCGCCGCACCGGTTCTAATTACGCACCAGGGCCAGTTCCCAGCTACCACGATTTCTTTCAACCTGAAACCAAAATCGTCGCTGGGAGAGGCCGTGGACGCCATCAACAAAGCGGAGAACGACATGCACCTGCCGGCGGCGATGCAGGCTGCTTTTCAGGGGACGGCTGCTTCATTCCAAGCCTCCTTGACGAATGAGCCGCTATTGATTCTTGCGGCGCTAGTCACGGTGTACATCGTGTTGGGAGTGCTGTATGAGAGCTTCATACACCCGATCACGATTTTGTCGACCCTGCCTTCGGCCGGCGTGGGCGCCATCCTTGCCCTGCTGTTGTTCCGCCAGGAGATGACGGTGGTCGCGATTATCGGCATTGTTCTCTTGATCGGAATCGTCAAGAAGAACGCGATCATGATGATCGACTTCGCGTTGGACGCGGAGCGCAATGGCGGAAAGAACTCGTACGATGCCATCTATCAAGCGTGCCTGCTCCGTTTCCGGCCCATCATGATGACGACAATGGCGGCCTTGCTGGGCGCCGTTCCGCTGGCATTCGGCCGCGGTGTAGGTTCGGAGCTCCGGCGGCCTTTGGGCATCACCATCATCGGCGGGCTGATTCTCAGCCAGTTGCTGACGCTTTACACGACGCCAGTGATCTACCTGTTCTTCGACAGCATTGCGCAGCGAGTGGGCGGGCGCAAGGAGAAGACGAATGAGCCGCCTGACACGGCCGAACACGGTCCACACCCGGAGCCTGCATGAGCCTGTCGTCGCCATTTATTCAGAGGCCGGTCGCTACCACGCTGCTGACGATCGCGGTCGCATTGGGAGGCGCCGTCGCTTACAAACTTCTTCCAGTTTCTCCGCTCCCGCAGGTGGATTTCCCGACCATTTCCGTTTCTGCCGGTCTGCCTGGCGCCAGCCCGGAGATCATGGCGTCGTCCGTCGCAACCCCGCTCGAACGCCAGTTCGGTCGAATCGCAGCGGTCACCGAGATGACCTCCAGCAGTGTTTTGGGCCAGACGAGCGTCACACTCCAGTTCGATTTGAGCCGCGACATTAACGCCGCCGCTCGCGATGTTCAAGCGGCCATTAATGCGGCTCGCGGATACCTGCCGACGAATCTGCCCGGCAATCCGACTTATCGCAAAGTGAACCCGGCCGATGCGCCCATCATGATCCTCGGCTTGACTTCAAACAAGCTGCCGCCCGGAAAACTCTACGATGCCGCCTCAACGGTGCTCGCCCAAAAGCTCTCTCAAATCCAAGGAGTTGGACAGGTTGTGGTGGGTGGCAGCTCCTTACCCGGTGTTCGCATCGACTTGAACCCGAATCAGCTCAACAGCTTTGGTCTACAGCTTGACGATGTGCGAACGGCCGTTGCAGCCCAAACCGTCAACCAGCCGAAGGGAAGCTTCAACGCCGCCACCAGATCGTGGCAAATTCATACCAACGATCAACTCCTACAGGCGATTGACTATCAACCGCTCATCGTGGCATATCGCAATGGAGCGCCCGTGACGCTGTCCAACATCGCCAACGTCCAGGATTCGGTGGAAGACTTGCGATCGGTGGGGCTCGCCAATGGTCAAAGAGCGGCTCTTCTGATCGTCTTCCGTCAGCCGGGCGTCAATATCATCGAAACGGTTGATCGAATCAAGTCCCAGTTTTCCCAAATGAAGGCGTCAATCAATCAGACCATTGATCTGACTGTCCTGATGGATCAGACCGTGACCATTCGGGCTTCTGTGAACGACGTTGAGCGGACGCTGTTGATTTCTATCGGCTTGGTTGTCTTGGTGGTTTTTGTTTTTCTCCGCGATCCCCGAGCAACCTTGATCCCGAGTGTCGCCGTACCGGTATCCCTGATTGGTACGTTCGGCGCGATGTATCTTTTCGGCTACTCCATCGACAATCTTTCTCTGATGGCGCTGACCATCTCTACCGGGTTCGTAGTGGACGACGCAATTGTGGTGATCGAGAACATCACCCGTTATCGCGAGAAGGGCATGAACGCGATGCAGGCATCGCTCAAGGGCGCATCCGAAATTGGTTTCACGGTCCTATCCATCAGCGTTTCGTTAATTGCCGTCTTCATTCCCATTCTGATGATGGGTGGGATTATCGGCCGTCTTTTCCGGGAGTTTGCGGTGGTTCTGTCCGTGACGATTCTCGTCTCCTTAGTGGTATCTCTAACCACGACGCCGATGATGTGCTCCCGCTTGTTAAAGGATCACCGGGAACACGGCAGGCTGTATCTGGCCAGCGAGAGACTATTCAACGGCATGTTGAAGGCCTATGAGGTGAGCCTCGGCTGGACACTCCGCAACTCTGCGTTGATGCTGGTCGTCTTCATCATCACTTTTTGCCTCAATATCTACTTGTTCATGAAGATCCCGAAAGGCTTCTTTCCACAGCAGGACACAGGACGCATGAATGGCTCTATCCTGGGGGCTCAAGACTCCTCGTTCCAGGCCATGCAGCAGCGGGTGCTGCGCCTGTGCGACATCGTCAAGAAGGATCCGGGCGTTGCTTCCGTGGCGGCTTTCACGGGCGGCGGAGGCGGGACCACGGTAAATACCGGGCGCGTTTTTATCTCGCTAAAACCCCTGGCCGCGAGAAAGGTAAACGCAGACCAAATCATCAATCGGCTTCGCCCGCAGTTGGCGCGAGTGCCTGGCGCCACCCTCTATCTTCAATCCGTTCAGGACCTTCGCGTCGGAGGCCGGCAAAGCGGCGCTCAATATCAGTACACGATTCAAAGCGGCGACTTGAGCGTGTTGACCTACTGGGCTCCGCAACTCTTGAAAGCCCTGAAGCAGATACCGTCTCTCACAGACGTGAACTCCGACCAGCAAAACAATGGACTGGCCGCCAACCTGGCGATCGACCGGGAAACTGCATCACGACTTGGCATCAGTCCGGCAAACATCGATAGCACGCTTTACTCGGCGTTTGGACAACGGCAGATCGCCACCATGTATACAGCGCTCAATCAGTATCACGTGGTAATGGAGGTGGATCCCAACTATTGGCAAAGCCCCGAGGGTTTGAAAAGTATCTATATCAAATCAGCCACCGGCGGCCAAGTCCCGCTTGCAGCTGTCACTCATTACCAACCCTCCGTCGCACCGTTAACGGTCAATCACCAGGGCCAGTATCCCTCCGTGACGGTGTCGTTCAATCTGGCGCCCGGCGTCGCGCTGGGAGACGCGGTCAACATCATTAATGACACGGAGCTCAAGCTGGGAATGCCGGCCACGATCCAAGGCAGCTTTTCCGGAACGGCGCAGGCCTTTCAAGCTTCGCTACAAAATGAGCCTTATCTCATCGCGGCCGCGATCGGCGCCGTTTACATCGTGCTCGGCATTCTCTACGAAAGTTTTGTCCATCCCATTACGATTCTGTCCTCATTGCCTTCAGCAGGTGTGGGCGCTGTCCTGGCCCTCAACCTCTTCCACTTTGACTTGAGCGTGATTGCCGTCATAGGAGTGATTCTTCTCATCGGCATCGTCAAGAAGAACGCAATCATGATGATTGATTTTGCGTTGGAGGTGGAACGCCGCGATCACAAATCGTCCAAAGACGCTGCCTTTGAGGCCTGCCTGCTGCGCTTCCGGCCCATTCTCATGACCACTATGGCTGCCATGCTCGGCGGCCTGCCTCTAGCGCTCGGCACGGGAACCGGTTCGGAACTGCGCCGCCCACTTGGCATCACCATTGTGGGCGGACTGCTGGTGAGTCAGCTCCTGACGCTCTATACGACCCCGGTTATCTACGTTTACATGGACCGGCTGAGCCTCTGGCTGAACAAGCTGAGGGGCCGGTCCAAAGCAGCAATCTCACCCAGACCGAGCGCCCTCGGACCGGCGACGTAGTAGAGGATGCATGCATAGTCCGTCCACAATCAAAACCGAAGTGCACCCCGGCGAATCCAGCGTGACGCTCATGCTGAATGGGAAGTTTGGAGAAGAATCGCTGGGAGCGCTGGAGCAATCAATCGGAGAGGCCCGGCAGGCCAACTGCCGAATCTACCTGGACCTCAGCGAAGTAACGTTGGTCGATCGGATGTTAGTGCGCTACATTTCTGCCCAGGCAAGCCAGGGCATCACGTTAGTGAATTGCCCCCTCTATCTTCGCCGTTGGATCACACAGGTGCCAGATGATATCCAGCGGTAGAATTGCGCCCAACGGGAAATTCTCCCGCCCTGCAGCCGCACTGCTGTTGGCGGCGGCCATTGTTGGCCTTTGCTCCTGCAACGTGGGTCCCAAGTACGCGAAACCTACGGCGCCGGCGCCTCAAGCATATAAGGAGGCAGTCCCGAAGGAATTCAAAGAAGGAACTGGTTGGAAGCTGGCCGATCCCAAAGACGATCAGATTCGCGGAAACTGGTGGGAACTCTACGGCGAGCCCGAATTGAATGCCCTTGAGGTACAAGTCCGCGTGTCAAACCAGACTGTTGCCCAAGCCGAGGCGACCTTCCGGCAGGCGCGGGCGATTGTCCACGAGGCAAGGTCCCAACTGTACCCCACGGTCACGGCATCGCCATCCTTCAGCAACTCTCGCTTATCGACTCAAACCAGGAACCTCGGGACCGCCGGCGGAACCGTTCCCGTGTCATCGACCGGCGGCGTGATCAATACCTATTCCTTACCGTTCGATCTCTCCTATCAGGTCGACCTATGGCATAAGGTGCGCAATCAAATCGCAGAGAATGCATTCCAGGCGCAGGCCAGCGCCGGTGACTTGGCGACGGCCTTGTTGACCGTACAAACGGAACTCGCCCAGGATTACTTCGAGATTCGATCGCTTGATGCACAGAAGAAGGTTCTCGACGATACGGCGACCGCCTACAGGGAGACACTGCGGCTAACCACCGCAAGATATAACGGGGGCATCGCCTCGGATGAGGACGTCTCCCAGGCAAAGACACAGTTAGACACCGCCATTGCCCAAGCCACGGATCTGGGGGTCGCCCGGGCTCAATATGAGCACGCGATCGCGATGCTGATCGGAAAAACGCCCTCTGATTTCTCCCTTCCGGTTGCGGAATTCAAGCCGAATCCGCCTCCTGTCCCGGTTGGGATTCCCTCGGAATTGTTGGAACGAAGACCCGACATCGCCGCCGCAGAACGTCGCGTCGCGGCGGCCAACGCGCAGATCGGCGTCGATCAAGCCGCGTACTACCCAAACCTCACGCTGAGCGCAAGCGCTGGATTGGAAGCTATCAGCCTTGCTAATTGGTTCACCTGGCCGGCGCGGTTCTGGTCTGTTGGCCCAACCCTGGCTCAGACACTGTTTGACGGAGGTTTGCGCCGGGCAACGACGGAAGCGGATCGTGCGGCCTACGACGGTACGGTGGCGACTTATCGCCAGACGGTGCTGACATCGTTCCAGGGCGTCGAGGACAACCTGGCAGCGCTGCGAATTCTTGCGCAGGAAGTCGTCGAGCAACACACTGCTGTTACCGACTCGCAGCATACGCTACAACTCGCGACGGTGCGGTATACGGGTGGGGTCGATAGTTATCTGAATGTGATTACTGCGCAAACCAGCGTTCTCAACAACCAGCTTTCTGAAATCAACATCCAGCTGCGCCAGATGACATCGAGTGTTCAGCTGGTTAAGCAGTTAGGAGGCGGCTGGAGCACAGCGCAATTGCCCTCGATGCAGGATCTGACCGCAAAACAGCCGAAGACTCCGGTGACTTCACCTGGCGGATCTGTACCTGCGTCGAATGCGAATCCGCCTACCAACTGAGCATCTACACCGGGTTACGTATGGCCCGACAGGGCTCGCAAGGCCAGCCCGCTGGCAACCGACGTGAACTCGTCGCCGGTTCGAATGCGATCCGCGCCGAACCGTGATT
The DNA here is from genome assembly GCA_049579625.1 of Bryobacteraceae bacterium. Lineage (GTDB taxonomy): Bacteria > Acidobacteriota > Terriglobia > Bryobacterales > Bryobacteraceae > CAJCIT01. The sequence goes on along the minus strand of JBAUOG010000346.1, from coordinate 15,412 downwards.
CGAAGATCCGCCTCACGGCTGGCACAAACGACGAACCGCCAGTCAGGAAGACATTATCCACGGCGCGGGCATGGACTCCCGCCTTTGCCAGCAGTCGGTCCACGCACTGCTCGATGGCCAGGAGTTCTTCCGCGATCCAGCCCTCGAACTGAGTTCGCGTGACGGCGGCCTCGATATCCAGGTCGCCATCTTGAAAGCGGAACATCGCTGACGGGCCTTCCGACAGGCTGCACTTCACCTTCTGAACGGCCTGGTGTAGCTGATACCCGAGACCATGGCGAACGAGGGAAAGCAGCGCCCCGATTCGATCGGGTTCCAGCGCCTGCGCCCGGACGCTTTCCAACATGTTGAGCGTCTCGCTTGAACGTAGTAAAGAAAGATGATGCCAGCGCTCCAGCTTGAAGTACACCCAGTTGGGCACAGGCAACACTTTATCCATGGATCGGATCATGGTGCCGGCGCCGAGCGCGGGTGACACCAGGTGGCGCACAATCTTCGCGTCGAAGGCGTCGCCCGCCAGACCAACTCCTTCGTTGCCTAGCAGCGCTTCCGGGCTACGGCCGTGGCCGCGGTACCTCGGGCCCACACGAAGCAGAGAGAAATCGCTTGTCCCGCCTCCGAAATCGCCAATGAGAATGAGCTCATCGTGGTCAAGCGTCGATTCGTAGTGGCAGGCGGCGCCCACCGGCTCCAACTCAAAACGAACCTGCTCGAAGCCGGCCAGCTTGAGCGCCTCTTCAAGCCGCGCTACAGCAAATGCGTCGTCATTTTCGTTGTCGGCGCCAACGAACCGCACCGGCCGCCCCACGACAACATTGCTGATCCGCACGTGCAATTGATGTTCCGCCTCGGCACGAATGTCGCGAAGGATTTTGGCAATCAATTCCTCTAGCGCAACCTGCCGCCCAAAGATCTCTGTGCCGCGCAATCCGCGGCTCGAGAGAAAAGACTTCAGCGACTGAATGAGTCTTCCCTTGTCTTCCGCCTGCAAATATTGCTGGATCCCTTGCGGACCGGTCCACGACTTCAATGTGCTGCGGCTGCCTTGGCGTATTCGCTCCAGATAGAGCAAGGAGCGATAGGCCTCCGTGAACGAAGTGGCTGTTGGGAACCTGACGAGCTCCTTACGGCCGTCCGGATAAGCGACGGCAATTGAACTATTAGTGGTCCCGAAGTCGAGACCGAACGGGGCGGAAGTCACAGACTGTAGTTTCGCGCAGAGCGGGTCGCCGGCATGGGAACTTATGCTCTGAGGGTGCTCGCGCTACGCTCGAAGTACTCAGCTATGAGCATTCGGCACACGCTGCTTCTTCTGACTGCGCTTGTCTTCACCTTGTCAGTTCAAACTGCCTGCTCCCAACAAACGGCGGCGGACTTGCCCACCAGCCAGTTATTGAGCCAGCCCGGGCCCACATTTCGCGTCGCGGAAAACCAACTACATCTTCCCGTTAGTTTCATTACCTACGGTGACCAACGATTCACTGACCCTGCCAATATAACGGCGACGAACCCCAGAGTCCGACAATACCTGGTTCAGAAAACTGCCGAGGAGAAGCCGCAGGCAGTGGTCTTGAATGGCGACGTGCCCTTGGCGGGCAGCGTGAAGAACGACTATGAGGTCTTCAGGAGCGAGACCAAAGCATGGCGCGACGGTCATCTATTGGTGCTGCCCGCTCTCGGCAACCACGAATTCAGTGGGCACGATCCCCAGGAGTGCCTGGAGAATTGGTGGACTACATTCCCCGAACTGCGGAATCGACGTTGGTATTCCGCTCAACTCGGACCGCGGATTTACATCATCGCTCTGGACAGCGACACCTCGTTGCTGGCGGGCAGCGACCAGGCGAAGTGGCTGGCCGCGCAGATTGAGGCACTCCCCGCCTCAGTCGATTTCGTCGTCATTACCATGCACCATCCGCCGATGGCCGACATTCAAACGCACATTGAAGTGAATCACAATCCCCGGCCAAACGAGATCGCTCTCCGGGACTATCTATCCCAGGTTGCTGCGCAGAGCCATGCCCGGTTCATTGTGAGCGCCGGTCATATCCATAATTACGAACGGCTGGTGAAAGACGACGTGATCTACCTGGTTTCCGGCGGAGGCGGCGCCACACCATATTATGTCGAGCGCACAAAGGACGATCTTTATCAAAGCGATTCGTTTCCCAACTACCACTACGTCGAGTTCGTGCTCGACAACGATCGCTTGCAGGCGACGATGTATCGCGTCACCGACCCCGAGGCTTCGACGCTCGCCATGCAGGCCAAGGACTCCTTTGAAGTCCTCGCCAAGCCCAGAACGGCAGCCAAATGAACTCACTTGGACGCTTAGTCGAGACAGGTTTGATACCCTTTCGTCTGTTCCCCCATTCGAGCGAACGAAGAAACAATGGCACAGGCTAAAGCGGTAACGAAGAATTACGATGTCGTAATTGTTGGTTCTGGAGCGGGTGGCGGCGTGGCGGCGCATGTGCTCGCCCTCGCCGGCGCCAAGATTTGCATGCTGGAAGCGGGCGACTGGTACGACTGCACCAAGCAATCCGACATGTTCAAGTGGCCCTACAACGCGCCACATCGCGCCGCAAGCACCCACCAGAAGCCATTTGGTTACTTTGACGCGACGCTGGTGGGCGGCTGGGACGTCCCGGGCGAACCTTACACGAATGCGCCCGGCTCCGATTGGAGATGGTGGCGAGGCCGCATGCTGGGAGGCCGCACGAACCACTACGGCCGTATCTCGCTGCGCATGGGTCCGTATGACTTCAAGCCCTACAGTCGCGACGGAAAAGGCTTTGATTGGCCAATCAGCTACGACGACTTAGCCCCGTATTACGACAGAGCCGAGGAACTCATTGGCGTCTTCGGCACCAACGAGAACATCGAGAACACGCCCGACGGCAAGTTTCTGCCGGCGCCGGCGCCTCGTGGGTATGAGCGGCTGATCAAGATGGGGTCCGACAAGTTGAAGATCCCATGCATCCCGTCGCGCCTCGCTATCTTGACGAAACCGATTCATGGCCGCAACGCGTGCCACTACTGCGCGCAGTGCGGCCGCGCGTGCAACATCAACGCGAACTTCAATTCCCCCGGCGTCCACATCTTCCCTGCTATAAAGACGGGCAATTTGGACGTTCGCACCGGCGCCATGGTGCGCGAGGTGGTGGTTGGTTCCGACGGTCTGGCAAGCGGCGTCACCTACGTCGACAAGAAGACGCGATCCGATGTGACGGTCAAAGCGAAGATCGTGGTTCTGGCGGCAAGCTGCTGTGAGACGACCCGCATCATGCTGAACTCGAAGAGTTCGCTGTTCCCGAACGGGGTCGGCAACTCAACTGGCTTGGTCGGCAAGTATCTTATGGATACGGTCGGCTCGGATGTGGGTGGCTATCTCCCTATCCTCGAGGATCTGCCTCCACAGAACGAAGACGGCACGGGCGGCATGCACATGTATATGCCGTGGTGGAACTACCAGCAGCAGAAAGCCGGGAAGATGCCCTTCGCCCGCGGATATCACATCGAGTTGGGCGGCGGACGCGGCATCCCTGAATCCGGCGTCGGCAACGGCACGGAAAGGGTCCTGGGCGGCGGCTACGGGGTGGAGTTCAAGCACAACCTGCGTAAGATCTACGGCTGCGAAATTGGTTTCTCCGGCCGCGGCGAGATGATCCCGAACGACAACAGTTACTGCGAGATCGATCCCAACGTGGTTGATGAGTGGGGAATCCCGGTGCTCCGCTTCCATTTCAAGTGGAGTGACGACGAGATCCTGCAGGCGAAGCACATGCAGGAGACGTTCCAGGAGATCATCGAAGCCTGCGGCGGCCGGGTTACGTACAAAGAAGGCGCGGAGAACAATTGGGGCATCGCCCGCGGCGGCGAGATCATTCACGAGGTCGGCACCACCAAGATGGGCAATGATCCTAAGACTTCAGTCCTGAACCAGTATTGCCAGGCTTGGGACTGCAAGAACCTGTTTGTTACCGACGCGGCGCCCTTCGTCAGCAATGCCGATAAGAATCCGACGCTCACCATCACAGCGCTCGGCTGGCGCACCTCTGAGTACATCGCCGACCAGGTGAAGAAGTTCAACCTGAACGTTTAGCGAGAGTGGAGATGAGCCATGGTTGAAAACAAGACACAGTCGAACGAACCACAGTCTGCTGGCGTGAGCCGCCGGCACATCTTCCACATCCTTGGGTCCGTACCTGCCATGGCTGCTGTCACGGCAGGATCAGCGCTGGCACAGACCCATGAACACGCGGCGGCCAGCTCCGCTCCCACTTCGCCGTTCGCACGCAAGGTCTTCGATGACCATCAATGGCGCACCGTACACGTCTTGTGCGACCTGATCATCCCGGCCGACGACACCGGTCCAAGCGCCACGCAAGCCGGTGTGCCCGAGTTCATGGACGATTGGTTGAACTTCCGAACCCAGCAGGATGGCAACGACAACCTGACGGCGCAGGTCTTTGGCGGGCTGGTGTGGCTGGATCGGGAATCGCAGAAGCTTTCCGGCAAGAACTTCGCCGACGCGGCGGTGGACCAGCAGAAGCAGATCCTGGATCGCATCGCCTGGCCCGGCAAAGCGGCCGAGGCGGATCATGCTTGGGTGGCCTTCTTCAACACGTTCCGTAACCTGACAACCAGTGGGTTCCTGTCGAGCAAGGCCGGTGTGGCGTATCTCCCTTATCTGGGCAACACCGTCGTTACTCACTGGGATGGTTGCGACCCGAAAGTGTGGGCGATCATCGAAGAACGGCTCAAGAACGGGTATAAGGGACTGGGCGGCGAAGTGAAGCCGTGGACGGCTTAGGGCGGATCAACCTCTGCGGTATCCGCAAGCTTTCGAAGGAACCAGGATCACAGGCTGAAGCCTGTGCCACGTTTAGGCCTACCTCACATCGGCATCAAAGATCCCCGTTTCGACGGTGTCGCCGTGCTTCATCTGTACAAAGATCCGATAGCGCCCGGGTGTCGGGAAGCCGTAAGGGAAACTGACCTCATTAGGAAGATCGGAGACGACCGGCATGTGGTGCATGCTGTGATTCATGCCGGGCATGTCCTCCATTGGAGCTTCGCTTTTGATGGGCTCGCTGGAAGGTGCGTTGCCGTTCTGCTCTTGAGCGATCATGAAAGCCGCCATGGAGACAGTGCCGATGGGATGAATGTGAGCGAACACCGAACCATCGGTCTTGAGAAACGCCGCGTGGCCGAGCATGCCCATATAGAAGGCCATGTCCGTGGGCGCTTTGCCTTCGGGATTGAGCAACTGGAAGCGAAACGAGTAGGGCCGCTTGGCGACGAGGTCGTGGTTGTCGCCGATCCAGACCATGCGATAGCCATCGGGCAAGGTGAACTCAGTGCCGAGCGCTGACGCTGAACTGACGGGGGAAGCCGAGCCGGTGGCGTCGTCGCCCACCAGAGGCAGTCCTTTGATCTCCGGCAAGGTGATGGTTGTGACGGGTGTCTCGGGCAAGCCGCTTTGGTGAACCACATCCGCATAGAGCCGGTACTCGCCCGCAGGCAAAGCCGGAAGAGCGAGCTTGAATACACCGGGCTCCGTGAGCTCCGGGTGCAGGTGGTACACGACATCGAGGCCCGGCTGACGGACGGCGTACAGATGCATCAGGTGATTGTGGTCGGGCACAAAGTCGTCGATGTGGCGCGACTTGAGCCAGCCTGGATCGCTGAGCTTGAGCGTGAGGTAGTTATAGCCTTCGAGGCTGGCCTGCATCTGAAGAGGCTTGTAGATATAAGCGCCGTAGTCCGCCGCTTCAGACCTCCACCATCGGTCACCTAGCCACACGACACCGACAAAGAACACCAAAGCAGCCAGCATGATGAAACGGGCGCGGCGCTTGCGTGTGTCCGTCGGCTCAACACCCGGCTCCAATTGGGCCTCGCGAACGCTGGCTCCGACGATGGCAACCAGACCCAGCACCAGGAAGGTCATGAGCCCGAACAGGATGGCACCCAAGCCAAACTGCATGTCCTTGGTGCGCTGCGCAACGGCGGGAACCGGCACGGACAAGACTCCTTTACCGCGCGCGCCATCGACAGTGAGCCGCACCTGCCAAGCTCCGCTCGACATCAGCCACAAGGAGCCGGTGTAGAACTGCGCATCCTGGGGCGATCGATTCAGGACATCGGCGGTGGGCGCGAACTTCGCTCCGGGACCGGTCATGGGCAGCGGCGCGGCTTTGACTCCGGTGATGTCTTTGGCGTCGGTGCGAACTTCCACTTCCGCGATGCCGGGAATCGCGGTGGGCGTCCGAATGGCGATGAAGAGCTTGTACGGGCCGGCGCTGCCATCAAGGTAGACGTCGGGACTACCGACGTGTGCGCTCAGGCTGACCGCTGCAGCAGCCAGCAGGATGATGGAACGAATCCGTTTCATGAGTGACCGCCTAGCGCTGGATCGTCTTCATCCACTCGCCCCAGGCGAAGCCAAGGCGGGTACTGGCCGAGGCGAACAGCATGCCGAGACCGATCGACAGGCTAAACTGCGATGCCGACTCCGGCATGAAGAAAAGGTGCCGGGCAAAGTAGGAGTTGGGCGGCATTCCGTAGTCGAGATAGCCCGTTCCGAAGAAGCGATTGAAACTGGCCGGGCTGTTGAGGAACGTAGCGAATGGCCACTCGGCGGCGAGGAAGATTCCGACGAACAGAATGCCGCTGACGATGGCGAGCAGCCAGGAGTTCCAGGAACGGGTTCGCTGCCAAAGCACATCGAGGCACAGCGCAGGAAGAATGATAAGCGTCGGGAAGGCGGGCGGAATGAACTGGGTCACTTGCTGATACACGGGCCCGAGTTTGGGTTCGGCTGAGAAGAGCGGCAGGATGAGAATGAGCGCGATGATGAAGAGCGAGTAAATGCCGGTGACGATGGTAGCGGCATACTTCTGACCTGAGGCGCGCCAGATGCCGGCGAGGACAACCGGGATGAAAATGGCGGTCATGCGGTAGGGAAACGAACTGTGCAGCAGTGGGCGATTCACGTACTCCATCAGCAGGATCTCAAGGACGATGATGATCATGGCGCCGACATAGAGAAAGAGCCAGTCATATTGCTTCTTGACACGCTCGCCGGCCCGATTCATGTTGCTGAGAATCAGCACCAGCACTCCCATTTCGATGGCAAAGATGCCGGTGATCAACAGAACATGGGGCGGGCTCACGATCTTCACGTCGAGTCCATAGGCAGCGTGCCACCAGTTATCGAAAGGCGCGGAGGTGAGCATGGCGACGCCGCCCCAGGCGGCAATGAACGCGCCCAGCGGCCCGCGGAAGCCGAAGATTTTGACGGAGGCGTTGGCCAGCGCCGACGCGCGATTCAAGGTGGTGGACAGGATCAAGTAGCCACACGAGATGCCTGCGAGGACACCGCACATATATATGGCGATGTGGGCCGGTGTCCAGAAGGTATCGCGCCCGATGGACCGGTGCCAGGAGATGTCCCAGTGTCCCCCGATCATGGCCGATGTCACAGCCAGGACCGAGCACCAGATGTACCAGGGTATGGTGCTGACGGCCTGCGCTTCGGACCGTGAGAGATCGTGCGAGGAAGAGTAAGAAGTGGATGCCATGAACGCGCCTTTGTTCATTGTGCTACGGATTCGACGAAGGCCAGGTTCCGACGAGAAAGAACGAAGCCAAGTGAGGGTGTCTCCCGGGTTTGGGAGTGTGCATTCGAACTCATATGTTTGATTCCATTAAGGTTATGTCTGTTTCCTTGAACTGCTGTGTCGTGCAGTCCAGCGGGCCGTGGTTTTTGCGAAACGAAGTACCCTCGGGCGAATGGAGTTGTTGTCGTCTGGGGGAGCCGGTCGAGGGCAACCTGCTCCGAGGCGGAGAGCGGCGCAGGCAAGGGTGCCCGCCCTACTTCGCGATGGCTGTGCATTCGAACTCATCTGTCTGATTCCGCTGATCTTATGTCGGTCCCTCCTGAACAACTCGCTCTGACAATTAAGGGGGTCGGTTTTTGCGAAACGAAGTATGCCTACAGCTACAGTGGGTAGTGGCAGAGTCGGTCGAGGGCGACCGGTGCCCACCCCACGCTCAGAATTAAAAAACAAAGCCATTTGCAGAGGGCGAGCCATTTTTACGAAACGAAGTTGTGATGCACCGGGACCACGTTCTCCTACTCCCATTCTCCAGGCCGCTTGGGATACTCCGACCTGCCGGTGCTGCAAGCCTCTGAAACTGTTGGGTAAATAACGGTGCCCGATCGGTGAACGGAACCATAGGGGGAAGGGAGGTAGACGCTGGGGAACCTAATCGTCAACGCGGCGAATCGACGTGAGCGTCGATTGCGGGTCGGGGACCCACCCTACAAGAGGTTGTGGATTGAAGCTTGGCGAACGGGTGGTGATGTCTTGGGCCGGTGCATTCGCTGATAGAGTTGGAGGAATAGCAGACTAACCATGCTTAGTTTTGAGGAATTCCTCGCAGATGCGGCGAGCCGAGGAGAAGCGGTAAACACACTGTTCGAAGAACGCCTATTCGGTCTGGTTGGGATTCTGCACAAAATCACGGATGCGCTTACCGCCGAACAGATTCCTCATGAAGTCATTGGCGGGCTGGCCGTGTTGATTCATGTCGAAGAAGCGAATCCCGAACAGACCGCGCTGACGCGAGACGTCGATCTCATGGTGCTTCGCTCGGACCTGGAGCGCATCAAATCGGCGTCGGCGAAACAGGGATTTCGATTCCGTCACGTTTCCGGCGTGGATATGTTGATCTATGGTGACGTAGAGCCGGGCAAGAATGCGGTCCACTTGATATTTAGCGGTGAGAGAGTTCGTCCGAGCTATGTCGCGCCAGCACCAGCGATTGAGCCCGAACGAAAGCGCGTTCAGGGTAAAGAAGTGATGGTGATTCCGGTGGGGGACCTGGTCCGCATGAAGCTCACGTCGTATCGGGACAAGGACCGGGTCCATGTGCGCAGCCTGGACACCGTTGGCCTCGTCACTGAAGACGTTGAGCGCAAGCTAACACCTGAATTACTGTTACGGCTGAAACAGATTCGTGAAACGGAGTAATGCCATGACACCTTCCCGAAGACACTTTCTACGAACGACGGCGCTAGGGTCGCTCGCGGCCTCGGCGCTGGCGGGCACAGAAGCGCCGATGCCCAAGCGGACCTTGGGCAGGACAGGAGCGCAGGTATCCATTCTTGCATTCGGATGCGGGAGCCGCTTTCTCCAATACAAAGAAGACGAGGGGATCGCCGCGCTGAATCGTGCGCTGGATTCAGGTATCACGTACGTCGATACGGCGTATGGATACGGGGATGGTTTGAGTGAGACTCGCGTGGGCAAGGTGATGGCAACACGACGAGCACAAGTCTGGCTGACCACGAAAGTACAGGACCGGTCGGCCGACGGCGCGATGCGCATTTTGGAAGGCAGCCTGAAGCGGCTGCAGACGGATCATCTCGACCTGATTCACATTCATAGCCTCTCCGACGAGAACGATCTGGCGAAGATCGAGGCGCCCGATGGCGTGCTTAAGCTGCTGTATAAATTGCGCGATCAGAAGGTGACGCGGGCGATTGGAATCACCAGCCACACCGATCCCGCCGTGCTGAAGACGGCGCTGGAGCGAAATGACTTTGACTGCACACAAATGGCGCTCAACGCGGCGCGTGCCGGCATGGCTCCCCCGAACGGCGGGTTCGGCATGACGAAGCTGGCGCACGGATTTGAAACCATCGCACTCCCGGTCGCGGTGCAGAAGCACATGGGTGTCATCGCAATGAAAGTCTTCGCGCAGGAGGGACTGGTGGGCGCGGCCTCACCGGAACAGCTTTTGCGCTATTCGTTGTCGTTACCTGTGACGGCGGCGGTTGTGGGAATGCCAAAGCTGGAGTTCGTTGACACCAACATCGCAATTGCCAAGGCCTTTCGGCCCATGCCGGCGACGGAGATGAAGGAGCTGTCTGACCGTTTGGCAGTGGACCACAAAGCACGGCTGGATGGGTATTTCAATCGACACGTGGATTGTTGAGAAGGAGTTTCGTCTCAGGTTGCCAAGAATCGGCTTTGACTTGGTCAGCCTCAACGAAAGTTAGGCGAACGGAAGTTACTGCCGGAATGAAGTATTCACCAACGGGAATCCGATGGCTCCGCGTTCTTGGCGCGTCACTGGCAGTCATCGCGTTGAGTTTTCTCGCTCTGATGATCATAATCGCCGTAGACGCGTTTGTCTTGGCTTTTCGGGCCCGGGGTGCTCCCGATCAGAATGCCATTAATCACTTCGCCGCGTGGGTTAGTCCGAGGTTAATGCCGTGGCTTGAGATGTTGCTGACATTGGTTGTGGCTTACGGGGTTGCCCACAGAGCCGAGAAGGCCATTAGCATGCACGGCCTTTTAATAGGCATTCTCGTTGCTCTGCTGAGTTTGACTGTGACACTCGCTTTTGGTGGGCGGCTTGGTTTGCATAACTGGCTTTTCGCTATAGGCGTTACGGGGCTGGGATGGCTGGGGGGATTTGTTGCGCAAAAAGGACGGCTAAGGCATCAGGTTGTCACCTAATTAAACTGACTAGGAAACCGGGGGACAGGAGACGCGCGTTTATCTGACCGTTTGGCTGGACCACAGAGCGCGGCTGGATGGGTGTTCCAATCGACACGTGGATTGTTGAGAAGGAGAGAGGCCAAGTCCTGCGTTACGGCGCACTCGATTTGCGTTCCGTACTAGCAGTTATTTTTGACCGGTCAATAAATGTGACTATAATGAAACAATGATGGAGATCAGCGCCTCGAAGTTCAAGGAGCAGTGTCTTTCGCTGCTCGACCACCTAGGTCCCGACGGTATCGTCGTGACGAAACATGGAAAAGCCGTGGCACTTGTGATTCCCGCCAATTCCGATTGCGCTGCTCTGATCGGCAGCATGCAGGGCAGGATGAAGGTGTCGGGCGACGTCTTCTCGACAGGAATCAAGTGGAATGCTGAATCTTGACACGCATATTCTTCTGTTCGCCCTGGACGGTTCACTGACGCCTGCCGAACGGAAACTGCTTGCCTCGGAACCATGGAGCATATCGGCAATCGTGTTGTGGGAGGTTGCCAAGTTGGCGCAATTGGGCAGGATTGCGATTGATGTTCGGTCGGCCGAGTTTGTGAGAATATTTGCCCGGGTACGAGTCTGGCCACTGGATTTGGCGGTCTGTGAAAAGTCCACCGAACTGGATTTCACCAGCGATCCCGCTGACGAGCTGATCGCCGCGACCAGTATCGTCCACCGCGTGCCCTTGGTGACACGGGACAGGAAAATCAGGAAATCTAAACTGGTGCCCATCGCCCGGTGCTGAGGGCTAGCATGTGTCCTGGGGCACTTGATCACCCGCGCTAGCAAGTCCTTCAGAATCACGTGGTCGATCGATGGAAAATATTTCCGGACGTCGCACTTGAGCACGTAGCGATACCGCTGGCAGGCGTCTCGCGCGGGTCTCAAGGCACGATGCTGTGCGAATCCCTTGCGCGAAGCGAATGAGTGCACCGTGAGCGCGGGTCGAAGACGGGTTCGAGCACGCGCGTCAGTGCGTGATGGACCACCCGGTCCCGAATTCCACTTTGGGAATGGTCCAGAGAGCCCAATCATAAGCTCTCTGAACAACTACAGCCGGCTCATTCAATGTGCTCAAAACTTTTCCCCAGGGGGGAAGTGTAGCCACAGCCCTTTCCGCCACCCCCGCTGGTCGACGCCGGGCGGTCTGGGACCTGCGCCTTAATCGATCGGCCATGGGGCATTTAGCCCCTCGCGGCGCATCTAGAGTCAAGGAGGTCAGTTTTGTTTCTCTTCAGTCGGATCGGCCCTGGTCCTTTCGTCCGCAAAAGCCTGACCAACTGTGGGAGCCGCTGTTCATCTGACGTTTGGCCGTGGACCACAAGGCGCGGCTGGATGGGTTTTCAATCGACATGTCGATTGCTAAGTGGAAGCCAGCAGGACGCCGCTGAGAAAAAGGCCAAAATCCGCTTGCTGGCGCGCGGTTCAGTGCTGACACTATGCACGTTTATCGGGCCTACGGGCTTGGAAGCGAACGCGGCGACTTGTCCGCAGCCAGAGTTTCCGCCAGTCGTTTCAGCGATTCATTGAAAGCCGGCTCGCGAATATCCAGGCAAAGCGAACTCTTAAGACGGGCGATTATATTGCCTAGATTGTTCCGCAATTTATACAGCCGAGTCTTTTCTTCGTCCAGGTCGACCGAATCAATTTTTTCCTCCGCGTATTTGGGAAGAAGATCTTCGATTTGCTTAATGCGGGTGTCAATTACCTTGGTGCAGGCAAGGCGGAAATCGGGGTTAAAGAAATCGTCGGTCAGCGTGCAGGCTAAAAATAGTTTGGCTTGTCTCGATTTCTCACGTTCGAAAGCAGCGACCGTCTCATATGCTACCCAGGACGAAAGCAGGCTGGGAGAAGAGACGATGGAGATTACGGCGTCGGCAGCACCAATGGAGCGGTCGATGAACTGCTCTATCTGCTCCCCTGGCACCATGCTATAGGTGTCGAACATGACGTCAAAGTCTGCCTGGAGATAATCTCTCACCGCAAGGGCCACCTTCGCGTCGCCATGATTGTATGAGATAAAGACTCGCTTCCTGCCCTTCGTCTGTGTCGCATCGCGGACGCCTTTTGCGGCCCCAAGTGCCGTGTCGACAAAGCTGTTGACCGCGTCGTGCGCCGTGAGCTTCCTCATTCCCCACCGGATGCCCCAGCGCGGATACTCGGTCTGGATGGCACGAAGGATAGTGGCGCCGTAACGCACGTGCTGTGGCGGAACCGCGTTTGGGCTCAGGATCGCCGCACCGACGAAGGAATAGCACAGACGATACAGGCTAATGACGGTGGCCAAGTTGCGGAAGTGACAGCCACGCGACCGCTCGACCAAAGCTTCGGCCCGATCATTGGCGCGGATATGGGCTGCGATGCCATTCATCGAGCTGAAGATCCAACCCGTCTCGACACCGGTGCGCCACGCGCGACCGGCGTCCAGGCCGTAGCGATCGCTACGATCCACCTCGCCTTTTGCCGGCGTTCCGGCGGCACGTTCGAGCGCCGCGTGGAGTTGCAGCCTTTCATCATCAGCCGCCTGGAGTTCCGCCTCCGAACCCGGGAAGTTGCCGGTGTGGGGCATGAGGACGCAGAACGGCCGGAAGGTTCGCACATCGCGAGGTAACTCTGCCGGCTTGACGCTGAGGATTTGCGGAATCAGCAAGTCGGCAATCCGCTTGAACAGCTTCCTGACATTCGTGCAGTTCTTCATCGCCTGGCAGGCTGACTTGAGACTTTCGCCTTGTTCGAGCTTCGAGAGCAGCTCGGCCATAGTTGGACCGAGGATCGGGGGGTCGGCTTGGATCTCCGCGTGGAAGGAGGTTATCAAGCCCAGCGGATGAATCAGTACGCGAAGCCCGATGGCGCGAAGAGCAACATCGGGTAGCGTCGATTGAATCCCAAGTGAGGGTACGACCTGAACCGGATACTGGGGCTGCAACATGCTCCAGAATTTGGATGTCTGCGGGACGTCCTCAAGCGCCGCGGAGTTGATTGGCACCACTCGGCCTAGCGTTTTCAGGACTGGCAGGTCGGGGGGCGGATAAGATACCGAGGGATCGGCAAGAAACTGAAATGCAGGTTGAAGTGCGCCGGGCTTTGAAAGGATTTCGGGAAGCGCCCTCCATTGGACAAACGCCACCGACAATGTCTTAAAGTCCATGGCAAGAATAAGCCCCGCTCACTCGCGTGGCGGGGCAAACTGGCTAGCGAATGGTGACTCAGTTTGCCTCGCTCGCGTAGCAAGCTGAGTCACCTTCGGCAGCAATTCCGGCCAGAATCCGAAGACTCCAGCGCGATGGCGCCACGTCCCGAAGAACGTAACTCCATCCACTTAGAGTGTATATCAAGAGTGGATTTTCACCTGAAGCGATAAGCACACTGCGCAGCCCGGCACTCATGGAAACAGAGAGGTCCGTTAACAACCGGCCGAAAGCCGAGATGGCTCTCGGCTCAGCAGGCCTGGCGGCCCGCGCCACGGTCTTACTGGCGAGGCTCCAGGTCCATCATCCAGATCTCGGAATGAAGCTCGTCGAGGTTCGTGACTATTTTGTCTTTGGCGACGTTCAGTTCCATGTCGGATGTGCTGGAAATGCCCGAGTGAAAACGCTGGCGGTCGTGAAAGTGCTGGATCGGAAACGGCGAGCCCAGGGGCCGCTTGGTTCTTGGATCGAGGCGCAGAGCCCAGATGCAGGTAAACCCGTCGCGGTTCGAGGTGAAATACAGGGTGTTCCCGTCGGGAGATAGTTGCGGCTTGTTGTCGACGTACTCGCCGCTGGTGAGCTGAATCCAGCGGTCTGGCCCGGCTGGAACGAAATCTTCCACGGGCGTTATGTACACCCGAAAGGGGCTGGCATTGGAGGCTGCATTAGCCACCTGCATCAGGAACACCATCCACTTGTCATCCCAGGAATAAAAGGCGTTCCACAGGTTGTGCTGGGGATCGTTCAATACCTCGGCCACTTTGCCGGTGGAGACGTCCACCATGGCGATCACATCCAGACGACCGGTGGTCCAAGCGCCGAGTTGTGTTAGCAACCGTGCGCCATCCGACGAGAAGCCCTTTGGGACCCCACACCGCCGGCAGACCAAGCGGGGCGAGCCTCCCGAGGTAGAAATCGAGTAGAGGTCATGTTCGCTGCCCGGGTTGGCCTCCCAGTAGAACACAACAAAGGAGCCATCCGGCGAAATGCTAGGGTTTCCGCCGGAGTCCAACGGCATGTCCTGAGCCAGCTGCGTCTCGCGGCCGGTGACCAGGTCCTTGACGACAAGGTTGGCGCCGGAAAAGAAAGCGACTTTCTTGCCGTCACGGGAGAGCGAGGGATGCTGGTCGCGGAAACCCTCGACTTGCGTCAAGCTCTGCCGTTCGCCGGCTACCAGGGCACGATTGGTGTCGATGGGGATGCTCCAGAGGTTCGTACTCAAGTTTCCATTGACAAAGACCATACGGCCATTTTCGGAGGCACTGGGACCCCAGGAATCCGTCGTGAACGTGAGTTGCTCGGGATCGGAGGTCACTTTGCCGTCGCTCGAGATCACGATTCGAAACAGGTTGTAGGCGTCACCGACCTTCTGGTGAAAGATGACCCATTGCCGGCCGGAACGCTTGTCCGGCATAGCCCAAGTCCAGGGATCAGGAGAGGCGCGTTCGCCCGGCGATAGGGGAGTCCGAGTTACCTCTTGCGGCTTTCCTCCGGAGATTGGGATCATCCACCACCGCTTCAAGTCCTGCTCCGATTCGTTCGCTCGGACGGCCCTTGCCAGGAGCTTGCTTCCATCCGGGGACATGGCGCCCCAACCGAGATCCAGCTCGGGATGGATCGCGACGGGCGTTCCTCCCATGCGAGGGATGGTG
>JBAUOG010000345.1:0-6920 GCA_049579625.1 Bryobacteraceae bacterium | reverse complement strand
CGGTGCGAGGCATTGATCCCAACCTTCCCATCACCGACATGCGCACGATCGAGAAGCAAGTCGACCTCTCGCTGATGACGGAGCGGATGGTGGCGAGTCTGTCCGCGGCATTCGCGCTGCTGGCAACGTTGCTGGCTGGAATCGGCCTGTACGGCGTCATGGCTTATATGGTGACCTGGCGTACACGCGAAATCGGCATTCGAATCGCGCTGGGCGCTTTCACGAAGGACGTCATCTGGTTGGTGATGCGGGAGGTCCTGATTCTTTTTGCTGTCGGTATGGTCATCGGGCTGCCAACGGTATGGGCGCTCTCGCGGTTCGTGCAGGCGCAATTGTACGGGCTGACCCCCAACGACCCGGCGACGATCATCGGTGCGGCCGTTGGCATCGCGATTGTGGCATTGATAGCTGGTTACCTTCCCGCAAGGCGTGCGACCCGCGTGGATCCGATGCAGGCCCTTCACTGGGAATGAGTCCGAAATTCGTCTTCAGCGGGCTAGAGAACGCGGGTTGCAGTGGCGTGCGAAGGGACTTCCGATAACACGTCATATCGTTCCGAGCTCGACCGCACCTCTCGAAGTGCGACCGGCTTTGCTGGTGGGAAGGGTTCTCAACAGTTATCTGCTCGTCACAGGCCTCCGCGATCCTGGTCTTTGTTCGATCAGTCCTGCCTGCAGACAGGCCGCGCCGTGCGGTAGAATTCCCACACGGTCCACCGCTCGATTGGTGGTGCGAGTCATGATCGGGAACACCATCTCCCACTACCGTATCGTGGAAAAGCTCGGCAGCGGGGGTATGGGCGTGATTTACAGGGCTGAGGACAGCCGCTTAGGCAGAAGCGTGGCCCTCAAGTTTCTGCCGGACGAATACGCCAAGGATCGCGCTGCATTGGAACGGTTTCAGCGGGAGGCCCGCGCGGCCTCGGCTTTGAATCATCCCAATATTTGCGTCATCTACGATGTTGGCGAACACGAGCTGCACCCGTTCATCGTGATGGAATTGCTAGAAGGCCAGACGTTGCGGGAGCGCATCGCGGGCAAACCGTTGAAGACCGGTGAGTTGCTGGAGATTGCGATTCAGGTCGCTGATGCATTGGACGCGGCGCATTCCAAGGGTATCGTTCATCGCGACATCAAGCCGGCAAACACTTTCGTGACACCGCGCGGGCAAGTCAAGATCCTGGACTTCGGTTTGGCCAAGCTGATGCCCGATGTTACTAACCCGAAAGCCGCGCTGCCCACGGACGCGATGACCGAAGAGATGCTCACTAGTCCTGGCACGGCGGTGGGCACTGTTGCCTACATGTCGCCCGAGCAGGCGCTAGGCGAAGAATTGGATGCGCGAACGGATCTGTTCTCATTCGGCGTGGTGCTGTACGAGATGGCGACGGGTGCGCGAGCGTTCTCCGGCAGCACGACGGCGGCGCTGTTTGACGCGATCCTGCACAAGGCGCCCGTCTCGCCGATGCGGTTAAATCCAGAAATACCCGCCAAGCTCGAAGAGATTATCAACAAAGCACTTGAAAAGGATCGCGACGTCCGGTATCAGCATGCTTCGGAGTTACGCGCCGATCTGAAGCGGCTGAAGCGCGATACGAGTTCTAACCGGCCTGACGCAGCGCAGGCATTGGCGCCAAACGCTTCAACGTCGGGTTCCGTCATCATCGCCAGTGCGATCACGCGGCGCAAGATTGCTGCCATTGGGAGCGTAGCCGCCGTGGCTGTGCTAGTTGGTCTGGCGTGGGCGCTGCTGCATCGCCCTCATTTCGAGGGGTCAGCGCAGAAGCCTTCCGAGTTAACGCAGAAACAGCTGACTTTCAACTCCGGTGAGAACACTGTCGATACCGCGGCCATTTCTCCCGATGGCAAATACCTCGCTTACTCGGACACGGCCGGGATTCACATGAGGCTAATTGCGACCAGTCAAGAGCGGCTTATTCCTAGGCCATCCGGGGTTCCCGCCAGCGCCGCATGGGGAGTCGCTTCGTGGTTTCCCGACGGCACACAGTTGCTCGCTGACGCGTCCGAAATGGGCGGCCAGAAGAGCATGTGGACGGTCTCGATGCTGGGGCAATCGCCACAAGAGCTTCGCGATGGTGCATTGGGGCTAGGGGTTTCGCCAGATGGGACACACATATCTTTCGCACCACTCGGAGCCTCTGTGGCTGACGTTCGGGAGATCTGGGTGATGGGCAGCCAAGGAGACAACCCGCAAAAGGTCCTAGCGGTAGGAGAAAAAGAGTCACTGCAAGGAGCGCAGTGGTCCCCAGACGGGCAGCGCCTGACTTACCTAAGAGTGCGGCGCGGTGGAAGGAGTGAATGGGATTCGATCGAAACCTGCGACATAAAGGGGGCGAGCCGGACCTTGGTAATGTCCGGTGGGCTGCCTCTGATCGACCTTCGCTGGCTTCCGGAAGGACGGATCGTCTACGCGCAGTTTGACACCACCTTCAAGGTCGACGCGAATCTTTGGCAAATTGGCATTGACACCAAAGGCGCGCCAACCGGTAAACCGAAACGCATTACCCAGGGGCTTGGATCTCATATTGTTGAATTTACCGCCAGCGCTGATGGGAAGCAGCTAGCGCTCCTCAAGGAGGCGCTTCACACGCAGGTCTTCGTGGGCGAGCTCGCGGCAGGGGGAACCCGAATGAGTCCTCCTCGGCGCCTGACGAATGACGAATGGTCCAATACGCCCACGGCGTGGACGGCGGACAGCAAAACCGTATTGTTCTCCTCATACCGTAACGGCAGCACATCAGGTGTTTTCAAGCAAGAAATCAGCCAGGAGTCGTCAGAACCCGTGTTAACAGGACCGAAAGACGCTTTCAGGGCGCGCCTTAGCCCCGATGGCGCTTGGATACTCTTCCTGGAGGATTCCAAAACCGGCGCTCGACTGATGCGCATCGCCGCGAGCGGTGGAGTGCCCCAGTTTGTGTTGGAGATGGATTACGGGCCTGGCTTCGGATGTGCCCGCGCCCCGGCAAGCAATTGCGCCCTTTTCGAGACAAGCCGTGATCAACAACAGCTCATCATCACAGCGTTCGATCCCCTGAAGGGCAGGGGAAAAGTGCTTCGGACTATAGGGAGTGATCCCTGGCACCTCGGCGATACGAAGGGATTGTCCCTCTCTCCGGATGGATCAACGGTCGCGATTTCGCGAAGCGGCGGGGCAGATGGTCACATCCGCCTGCTTTCGCTTTTAGGGGGATCCGACCGCGAGATTACGCTGAAGGGTCGGCCGGACCTCTCAGGTGTTGACTGGGCGCCTGATGGAAAGGGGCTCTATTGCGCCGACTTTTCGACACAGCCCACGCTTCTCCACGTAGATCTGAAGGGAAATGCGCAGGTGCTATGGCAGCACAAGGGCCGGGGCACTTATTATATTTATGGCGTACCCTCCCCCGACGGCCGCTACCTTGCCATATACGGCAACGTCGTCAATAGCAATGTCTGGATGCTCGAAGGTTTCTGAGCAGCGCAGCGGTCCGCCACCGTACCCACCGCGGCTCAAAAACGCCACACACATCGGCATCCCGGCGTGTGGTCTTCGCGGTTGCCAGATAGCTAGCGATATGGGACGTTAGAGAGCATCCAGACGCGGCTCTGGTGAATTCGACACGCTCCCAGCACTGGCACCCCGGCGGCGCGGCGATGCAGATGTGCGAGTACACTGTGGCGATCCGCATACGAGCGAAAGAAACACTTCAATACTCCCGCGCGTTCTTCATCGCGAAGTAAACTAAACCGATGGACTCTGCGTGACGGCGACGTTCGACACGCCGAACAGCATTCACGGGGAGGTGACAACCGATGTCCGAATGGCAGGGGCGAGACCGTACGCGTCCTGAGGATCCCGCCCGGAAGGCGCCTCCCGAGGACCGCATTCTCGGCGGCGTCTCAGGGGCTACATGGGACCACTGGGGAAAGATCTATGCCGAAGCCCTCGAGTACCTTCACCAGCAGAAGGAGCTTCCAGGACGCAGTGCGCCGGGCGTCGACGAGCTGGTGGCGCAGGGGGAGGAGCAGCGGGCGTTGTATGAGCAGATGTACGGGCTTCGCATCATGCCGCAGCGGCCGCACGAGTACGCCTTCGCACTTGTTCTCCGGCCCTTCTCGCGGTCGGCGCTTAACGGCGAGATCCCGTTGATCTCGGCATCGCGGCTTTCGCCCGGCTACTGCTTCATCGGTCTCGAGAGAGAGGGCGAGCCCGCGGTTCCTGTGGGTCTGATTACGTCGCATCGCATCGCATCGGCTGCGGACTTGAAGGCGGCGTACGCAACCGCCGCCGCTGCACGGCCCAACGGGTTCGTCTTCTTTCAGGCCGCCGACACCATCTGGAAGGAAGTTGTGACCCAGTTCGCTGGCTTCTCGGCGGCGATACTCGTAGACTTGTCGGAATCGACTGACGGACTCGAATGGGAGTTCGAGACGTTGGTGCCGAAGTATGGACCGCGGTTCGTGTGCTACGCGATAAACGCGGAGTCACGCCCGTTCGGGCCGTGGCAGGAGCGTTTGACGGCCGGTCTCGAGATCCATCCCATTGTGAGCCGTCGGGGCCAGACAGTTGCGGCGCGCATGTTCTCAGATCTGGTGAGCAGGCGTGTCGGCCACGACAGGGCTATCGTGAACAACGCGATCGCGCGGGCCATGCGTCCGATGCCGTGGGGCCAGGATTTCACAGCCGGCTTGGAGGCGCTTGCAGCCAGCGACCCCGGCAAGGCATCGAAATGCCTGCAGCTGGCGTGGGATTGTGCGACACGCCTCACGACGCACCCGATGATGCTGGTCTACCCAGGTGTGGCGCTCGCCGATGCGTTGACTCTCACGGGCGACCGCGCCATGCGCCATAGCGTCCTCAAGCGTGCGGCGGGTGTCACCGGCAGCCCTCAGCCCTCTACGGAGTTGGAACGGCACAAAATCGACGTGCGCCTGATCCGTCAGCTGCTGGGCCTGGCCCACCCCGACCTTCTGCTCGCCATCTGGCAGTTTCACGCCGTGCTCGGCGATGGTCTGTCCTCGGAACTCTGCATGACTCACCACCTGCAAGTGGCGATCGAATGGGAGGCGAGGATGGGACCGGCGGACACCGGTTCAGCCGTCGAGATGCTTTCCTGGCACGCGGACGAGGCCGTCCGGCTGGCGCGCGAGCTGAAAGCTCCATTCATCGAGGTGGATGCTCTGTTGCCCGCAGCCGCCGCACGGAGGACTCTGGGCGACATTGCCGGATGCCTCGAACGGGCCCGCGCCGGCTCCGAGCTGGCCGCGAGGCTCGGAAACACCGCCCTGGCAGAGGGTTTCGCTGAACTCCTTGAGAGCGGACGCTAGATTATGACCCCTATCACGCCGCGCGTCGAAAAGTGCAACGACGTGGGCCTCTACGACGAGTTGCACCCCTCCGGTTCGCCTCCGCTGCTTGCAGGGATTCTCCGGTGCAGCCAGGACTGGTCGGCTGTCCCCGACTGGTCCTCGCTCATACCAGCGCCCACGCCGACAGCTTCGACGACATGAACTTCACGCCGCCGTATCTTTCGACCATTATCACCGCCCGCACTCATCTCCGAGTAGCGTCTCCGAGAATCCCGTTTGTGACAGCGGGGATAACTGCACCGCGCGTGGCTTTATTAGCCGTGCAGCATCCAGCAGGTATATCTGGCCTTACGATGCTATGGCTCCGGGAGGGTGACGCGCCGGACAAAGGCCGCGCCGGCTCGGAGCCGATTCCTGTTGATAACAGCCCTTCCCACCACCAATCGGGCGGAGGTTGGCCCGAAACGACGCTCAAGGGTGACCGGTTGGCTTCCGATATGGCTGGTTAACGTCCCTGTGCGGGTTCGGGGAGATAAGGAATGGTTGGGCTCGTCCACGATGAGGCTCAGTCTAACTGGCGTGTCCGGTACCGCGCTTGCGCTTCCACCGTTGCTTTCTGTGTTCAGTAGGCCGCATTCGATCGCAACGTCGGGCGACGTCACCAGGCTCCTAAGCCTCGTATTGAAGAGCACGGAGAAGTTGTACATTAAGCATATTCATGATTGCTTGGGTGACTACACCTGCGCAGCATCTGACCGAACTCCACCGGGACGTGGTCTATGCTTTGCGCAGGCTCGCCAAGTCTCCCGGATTTGCTTTTGTCGGTATCATCTCCCTCTCGCTCGGGATCGGCGTTTGCAGCGTTTACTTCAGCGAGATCAATTCGTTACTACTTCGTCCGCTTCCCGGGGCGCGCGATCCAGGGGCTCTGGTCGCGTTCGATGCGCCATCCTCTTATCCCTACTTTGAGCGCTATCGGGATCAGAAAGGCGTGGCTGCTGCCGCTACCGCGTTCATAGGTCCGGTACCGTTCGGCGTTGCTCTGCGAGATCGGGACGCGACTAAGGAGCGTGTTTTCGGCCACCTGGTTTCGCCAGAGTATTTCTCAACCCTGGGCGTGGAGCCCGCATTGGGCCGTTTCTTTCGGGCTGACGAGGAAAAGCCAGGCACGTCGCCGGTCGTCGTAGTCAGTGACCGCTTCTGGCGCACGCGCCTGCACGCGGACCCACGAGTGGTTGGACGCATTCTGGGTCTGAACGGGAAGAGCGCGATCATCGTGGGCGTCGGCCCGAAAGATTTTCTCGGCGTCTGGCCACTCGCGCCTGCCGATTTGTTCGTACCAGTCACTTCCGGCTCCTCCATCGCCCCGGAACTCGGCGACGCGCCACCGCGCCGGGACCTTGTGGCCGAAATGTACCCGCTCGAGAACCGAGATCTCGCTCCGCAGGTCGGCGGTGACGCCCTGCACAACCGCAATCTCGCCATCTTTAGCCCGCATATCTCACAAGCTGGTTTGAGGGGGCAAGTTTGTGCGACTGGGGCAAATTCGAGGCGGCCATTTTTGAATTGAGAAAAATACTGATCGATTTGGGCGGCATGAGGGGGTCATGG
>JBAUOG010000344.1:0-2921 GCA_049579625.1 Bryobacteraceae bacterium | reverse complement strand
TCTCCGATGAAGCCAGTCGGAAAGCCGGATGCCCTAAATGGGCACGTCCGGTTTGACGAGCGGGGATGGGAAACGGGCCGCGCCACAAGCGCCGGTTCTCGCGCCCATCCTCGACTCTACCGGCTTTGCCCCTGGTAGGTATTCACACGCTCTGACGCGCGCGCGTTACTCAACTTCCCGGGTATTTCAGAGCAAACCCCGCCTGTGAGTAAATAAACTCGTGCAGTATGGCGCAGGCGTTCCAACTTTTCCACGGCACTTCGATGGGAAGCGCTTCTTCAATCCGGACGCCCCTCAAGCGCCCGGTTTTCTCGACCTTTTGCGATGGAAGCTCACGAGCCATCCGTCCCCGTCTCCGTCTTTCATTTCCGACGTTCAGCAATCGAAGCCGCCAGCTTGCGTGGAAGACAATCGGCTGCAGGTTACGCTGATCAACCATTCCACCGTGCTGCTCCAGCAAAACGGCTCCCACATCCTAACGGATCCGATCTGGTCGGAACGGGCCAGTCCGTTCACCTCCATCGGTCCCCGCCGCCGCCGAAAGCCGGGAGTCCGTTGGGAGGATCTTCCCCGCGTCGACACCGTGCTTCTCAGCCACAATCACTACGATCATCTCGATCTGGCCACCCTGCGCCGGCTCGCGGATCGCGGACAGTCGGAGTTCATCGTTCCGGTCGGTGTTGCCCAACTGCTGCGATCCCACAGCATTGGCCCCGTCCACGAACTGGATTGGGGCGGCTCGCTGCCACTCGCTCACGCTACCGTCCACTGCGTTCCGGCGTTGCATTTTTCGGCTCGGGGAATCTTCGATCGCAATCAAACACTCTGGTGCGGATACGTCATCGAAGCGGCGGACCGCATCCTCTACTTTGCGGGCGACACAGCCTTCGGCAGCCACTTTGCGCGCATTCGCGAGCGATTCGGTCCACCGCGCCTGGCTCTCCTGCCGATCGGGGCATACGAGCCACGCTGGTTTATGTCTTCGGTTCACATGGGCCCCCAGGACGCTGTGCGAGCCCATCACATACTCGGTGCCGAGACCAGTATCGCCATCCATCACGGCACCTTCCAGCTGACGGACGAGGCCCTTGACACGCCCAGGATGCGCCTCACCGAGTGCGCTCCGGCTAATTCGTTCCTGGCGCTGGACAACGGCCAGTCCTTAACAGTTGAATGATGACTCTTACCCGACCATGGACAAGCACACGCTTGCGTTAATCAGCATCATCGGCAGTTCGCTCGACGTCCTCGGCGCTCTTTATCTCGCATACGACCTGCTAGGCGGCGAGCACGGACCGCTCCGGACACTGACGCGCGCGGTCACCTACGGTGCGCTTTTCGGCATCGGTTACGGCTTGGCCTTGGGGCCGGTATTCGGGCTGGCGAGCGGTGTAGCCCATGGCATTACCCTCGCCTGGGAGCTTTCCCGTGCGTCCCGCCACGATCCGAAGCCGGGATTCTGGGTCGACACGGCGATGAGTGCGATTCGCGCGTGCGGTTTTGCCCTGGGCGCTTCCTATTTATTCGGCGTCGCCTTCGGCCTCACATTTGGCGTGTTGAGCACGGTCGGACAGGCCATCGCTTATCGGATGGGCATCCGCCCCGATGCTGACTACAAACCCGCCACCCGTCCGCGTGTGACCCGGCTCCAATTGTTGTCGGCGGCCAATCGCACGGTCGGATACGCTGTTGCCGGCTACCTCAGCAGCCTGGTTGCCCACCACCGGGAACACGCCATCGCGGTCGGGCTGACAGCCGGACTTGCCATCGGCGCGGTCACGGCCATCGTCGGCTGCTGCATCCCCTTCGTCGAATGGACTGCCGATCATGTGCCCGCCAGACGCATGGGCGTCTTCGGCGTAGCCCTGATTCTGATCGGCTTCACGCTTCAATCCGCTCAATACTGGGCAACCTTGCTCGACATAGACGTTCGGTAGAGTCCCATGGCACAAGTGTCGAAAACTCCGCAATACTGGGCAATTCGTGGCACAGCCCTTCAGACGGTGATGAAAAAAGGCCGTCTTCCCTGCTCCCTCACATGTCCGGACTCCGCAACTCATTGCAAGCGAACACAAACGCTTCCGAGCGGTGACCGTAAGGGAGCGGTTTTTGGCCTTTTCATCAACGTCCTTCAGGCTGTGACGGCCGGAACGTACCTCGCACATTCTGCGCGTCTTCAAGGGCAGTTTCTGGAGGCTGTGGAGTAGCGTCTCTTGGCTGTGGCCCGGTCCCAAAACCTTCCTCAACGGCAACCCGCAAGTTTGCGAGTTGCTTAGAGCAAAGAGCCGGGGTTCAGAATGAACTAGAATCACCCAATGGACCGCGTCGCACTGGCTCCTGGGTTCTCCATTTCCTTTTCAAAGGATGGAAGGTCTCTCGCTCACGGCAAAGCAGATTTAGAGGCCGTTGAATACATTGAGGACTGGTTGGATCTGAATAAGTCCGATAGGAGATCCACGATCGTTCAACAGTGGCTCAATAACAAGCTCCAAGAGCTTGCCATGCGAGAAGCCGAGCTTGAAGCCGCCCGCCGAAAACCTCGAGCAACGAGGAAGGCATTCGGCTAAGACGACGCGTCGCAGATGCCTGGCAGCGCAGATCTCCGCATGAGCGCCGGAGTCTACACCCTCAATGATGAAAAAGTCTGCGGCATTTTCATCCGAACGGTGCGCTCCTCAGCTCATCGGAGACACCCCGGCCTGATGTCATGCTCACTTCCAGCGTCTTAAAGCGCCGGCGGTGCGCCAGCTCGCCGTGCGCGCTGTAGGCGTGTCCCCAAGCTCTGTGACCCGACACACAGTGGGTCACAGGCCAGCATGAGTGCCGGAGTGCAAACACCCGCAATGATGAAAACGGATGCCGACCGGGGACAGGCACCTGTGTCCCAAGGCGCGCACACATCTCCGTATCGCGTCACCGAA
>JBAUOG010000343.1:0-4844 GCA_049579625.1 Bryobacteraceae bacterium | reverse complement strand
CGGCAACCCGATGGGCCTGGCTTCGCTCTACGATTCGCGCTTTCAGCGCGCCTTTTCGAAAACCATGGAGGATTTGCGCCGTGCGCAACAGTCCCGGCGCGATAAAGAGCTGCACGCACTTGAGCAGCTAAAGGGCATTGCCTTGGCGCACATACAGCAAGACACCATCTTCGATCCAGCCAAGTTTGGCTTCGTTATTTCACGCGATTTTGTCTTCAACCAGGCCCACCTGTTTAAAGCCAAGATGCTGGCTCAACTGAGTGGAGGAGACGGTCGCGTCGAGAAAAAGGTCGTCGACTACGTCGCCAAGGTGCCCCCAAAGGCCGCCTAGTCAGTTTCAAACGATGCAGAAACCCCTCGAACAAATCAAAACGCTAAAGAGTTCCACCAAACGTGTCTCTCTCGAGAACCTCCAGCACGGAACCGCCAGTAAGCAAGCCAAGATGGGCCGTTGCCCATCGGAAGAAATGAAAATGATCGCAGTGCGTGCATCTCACACCAGCACAGATCTCAGCATGAGCGCTGGAGTGCACACCCTCAATGATGAAAGAGGTTGCGGCATGTTCATCCGAACGGCGCGCTCCTCAGCTCATCGGGGACACCCCGGACTGATGTCATGCCCACTTCCAGCGTCTCAAAGCGCCGGCGGAGCGCCGGCTCGCCGTGCGCGCTGTAGGCGTGTCCCCAAACGCGACAAAGCTCGTCAACCGCGTGCTTCCTACTGCCCTCAACCAAGTGTTTTCAGAGCAACCGCGACCGTAAGGGAGCGGACCAAACACCTCAAACAACTCAGAGCATGGAAAAGCCCGAGCACAGATCTCGGCATGAGCGCCGGAGTGCACATTCGCAATGAAGAAAAAGGTGTCACCCGACTCTCCCGCTCTTTTCCGAGGCAACCGTCGCACGCCCTTCAGGCTGTAGTGGGTGTCTGCTGTAAACCTTCCGGTTACTTTCTGAGCAGCCGCGCGCGTCGCTCTCCGCTGCGAAGCAAAGCACGCGGATGCAGCCGCGTCTGCAAAGGTGCGCACGCCCGTCTCAAACTTGGAAGCTTCCCGCCGTTGATATACTCCCGTACAGAAGTGTTGCGGGTGCGTTACGCGCAAGGGGATCCATGAAGAATCCAATTTCTGTTTTACGGGTTGTGTTAAGCCTTAGCCTTGTCCTGTCGCCGTCGGGTGGCTCGATCAGCGCTCAGAATTCACAAGCCGGCGGCTCTGCCGCGGCACAGCAGCTACCTCCCCATAAGTTTGTGCCGGCTACCAGGTCCAATCCAACAACCGCGGTGCCGGCCAAGGTCCGCCAGCCCGAAGCCGCAGTCTCCGGGCCCAATCTGACCATCGACGCCGGCAGCGGCCGTCATCTCATCAGCCCCTACATCTACGGCATCAACTACAACCAGAATCAGATCCCAGACATCAATCCGTCCATCATCCGGTGGGGCGGCGACGCCACCTCTCAATACAACTGGCAGAACGGAAATACCAATGCCGGCAACGACTGGTATTTCATAAACAGCAACCAGAACAGCGGCACGGATGCTCCTGATTTCGATACGTTTTTTACGACCAACCATGCTGCCGGAGTTCAGACCATCGGCACCATTCCGATTAATGGTTGGGTGGCGAACTCGACTGTCAATGCATGCGGGTTCAGTGTCAAGAAATACGGTGCGCAACAGAAAACGGATCCCTACAACAACACCGACTGCGGGAATGGAATTCTCCTTGACGGTAACCCTGTCACGCAGGAGAAAACGACCGATCCTACCGATGCCGACGTCCAGGTGAACCCGGGCTTTATGCAAGATTGGGTCGCTCATACGGTCAGCACTTTCAGCTCTAGCGCGAACGGCGGCGTCGCCATCTGGGAGCTCGATAACGAACCCACTTGGTGGAGTGGGGTACATCAGAACATTCATTCGGCCAACACTGACTACGACGAAGTTTGGCAGAAGGGTTTGGCCTACGCGCAAGCTGTCAAGGCCGCCGACCCCACCGCTAAAGTCGCCGGCCCTATCACCGCCGGTTGGTCCGATCTGTTCTTCTCTCGCGTGGATTTGCAATCCGGCTGGGGGACCGCGCCCTATCTCTATTGGGACAACCCGACGGACCGCATGGCGCATGGCAACCAGGACTTTGTGGCTTGGTATCTGCAGCAGTTCGCCAACTACGAAAAGCAAAACGGCCAACGTTTGCTAGATTATTTCGACATCCATGCCTACATGCCTGGAACGGGCACCGGTTTGAGTGCGACGGACGCGACGGATCCTGCCACCAATGCAGCCCGCTTCGAATCCACGCGTGTCTTCTGGGACGAGACATTCACGCCGCCTGGCACCAACGAATACATCCTCAACACGCCGTCCAATTCGTACAACAATCCGAACGCTCCGTGCATCTGCCTCATCCCCCGCATGAAGAATTGGGTGAGCGCGAACTATCCCGACACCAAGCTCTCTATCACCGAGTACAACCTGGGCGCGCAGGGCGATATTAACGGCGCTCTGGCTGAAACAGACGTGCTCGGTATCTTCGGCCGCGAAGGGCTGGACGTCGCCACGATGTGGCCGTTTCTAGGTTATCCGGATATACCGCTCAAAGCGCCCATCACTTATGCTTTCCGGATGTATCGCAACTACGATGGCGCAAAGAGCACCTTCGGCGAGACTGGCGTTTCGGCTGTGAGCGTCGATCAGAGCCAGTTGTCCGTTTATGCAGCGCAGCGCACCAGCGACAGCGCGTTGACGGTGATGGTGATCAACAAAACCGCCAACGATTTGACCAGCAGCGTATCGCTTGCGAACTTCTCTCCACAGTCGACCGCCAAGGTCTTCCGCTACAGCGCCGCGAACCTGACTGCGGTTCAGCCTCAACCGAATCAGGCTGTCACGCCAACCGGCTTCAGCGCGACATTCCCGGCGAACTCAGCCACACTCCTGGTCATTCCAGAGAGCGCTCCTGCCTCAATCACCGCTAGCCCGAATCCCATCCCGGTTGCGACCGGCGCGACGGTTGGTCAGACGACCATCAGCTGGAACGCTCCCGGCTCCAGTAGCGTAGAAGTGCATGTGGGTAGCGCCACCGGAACAATCCTCGGTGAAGGCACGTCAACGGGCTCCGCGCAAACGGGCGACTGGGTCACTAACGGTATGGTCTTTGTGCTGGTGGACGGTACTACTCACGCAACGCTGGCCACCACCACGGTGACGCTGACCACAGGAGAAACCGCGACGATTAGCGCGAATCCCAATCCGATCCCGGTTGCCGCGGGTGTGACGGTGGGCCAGACCACTATCAATTGGAACGCCCCGGGTTCCAACAACGTTGAGGTCCACGTTAATAGCGCCGCAGGACCGGTTCTGTCCGGAGGCTCATCCATAGGTTCTGCGCAAACCGGCGATTGGGTCACCGACGGCATGGTGTTCGTCCTGGTGGATGCGACGTCGCACGCGCCACTCGCGACCACAACTATCTCGCTGGAGACTTCGGGCGGAACACCGACGATTACGGCGAATCCCAATCCGATCCCGGGCGTGACCGTTGGGCAGACCACCATCACTTGGACCGCTCCGGGTTACAGCAGCGTGGAAGTCCACGTCGGCAGTGCCACCGGTACGCTCTTTGCTGCAGGCGGCTCATCCGGCTCTGCGCAAACCGGCGATTGGGTCACGAACGGTATGGAGTTCGTACTCGTTAACGGCACCACTCATGGAACGCTCGCGACCACAACGGTCACGCTCGGCACCTCGGGAGGAACTCCCACCCTTACGGCAAACCCCAATCCAG
The DNA here is from genome assembly GCA_049579625.1 of Bryobacteraceae bacterium. Lineage (GTDB taxonomy): Bacteria > Acidobacteriota > Terriglobia > Bryobacterales > Bryobacteraceae > CAJCIT01. The sequence goes on along the minus strand of JBAUOG010000343.1, from coordinate 1,059 downwards.
CGCCAGGAGCTGAGGTCGGCCAAACCACTATCTCCTGGAACGCCCCGGGGTCGAGCGCCGTGGAGGTTCACGTGGGCACTGCTTCCGGCACTCTCTTTGCCGCAGGCGGTTCATCCGGTTCCGCAATGACCGGCGACTGGGTTAGCAACGGCATGGTGTTCGTGCTGGTCGACGCGAACACGCACACACAACTCGCCAGCACGACCGTGGGCCTCACCGGCTCTTGAACCGCAGCTCGCTTCCGGGGGCCGCGGTTCAGTCATGGTGCGCGCTAAGCGGGCTGTCTACTTGTCGTCGCCGCCCGCAATGATCGGATAGACGACGCCGGCAATAGCCGCCCCAATGATGGGCGCGACCCAGAAGAGCCACAGTTGCGCGATCGCCCAGCCGCCAACGAACAGGGCCGGACCCGTGCTGCGGGCCGGGTTGACGGACAGGTTGGTGACCGGTATGCCAACCAGGTGAATGAGGGTGAGGCAGAGGCCGATCGGGATGCCCGCGAAGCCGGCCGGTGCGCGCTTGTCGGTCGCACCGAGAATGACGATCAGAAAGATGAAGGTGAGAACAATCTCGGCCACCAGGCAGGCCAGCAAGGAATAGCCTCCCGGCGAGTGGTCGGCGTAGCCGTTGGATGCGAAGCCGCCACTGAGATCAAACCCGGCCTTGCCACTAGCGATGACCCACAGGACGCCCGCCGCGATGATGCCTCCCAATACTTGGGCGACCACATAAGGGAGAAGTTCCGTTACAGGGAAGCGTTTACCGACCACCAGCCCGACCGATACGGCTGGGTTGAGGTGGCATCCGGAGATGTGGCCGATGGCGAAGGCCATCGTGAGGACCGTGAGACCGAAGGCGAGGGCGACACCGAGAAAGCCAATGCCGAGCTGCGGAAAGGCCGCGTCCAGGACGGCGGCGCCGCAACCTCCGAAGACCAGCCAAAATGTTCCGAGGCATTCGGCGAGAGATCGCCGTAAGATTGTGTTCTGCATATTGCTCCTATGGATTCTTGCTGCTTGATTGAGATTCCGCCTGAGGGACGGAGGCTAAGTTCCATCC
>JBAUOG010000342.1:0-2372 GCA_049579625.1 Bryobacteraceae bacterium | reverse complement strand
TGATAGAGATCTCTGCCTGTCATGTGCTTTGGGTGCATCAAGGAGGTTGCTATATGTTCCCATTCTCCTCTCCCCATCAGGAGCAGGGCACGCTGGCCCAGATCTGGAGCCATCTCTCTGCTGATCTGCAAACCCGCGTCATTGGCCTCGTAGCGCAGTTAGCCTTGAATGTGGTGATCGTGCAATCACAGAGCCAGCCCCAACGAGAGGAGATATGCCATGCCGAGCAGGCCGCAGACCCTCAAAATCCGTCCTGAACACCTGAGCAGAAACGCCGTGATCTACGTGCGTCAATCGACCTTGCTGCAAGTGCGGGAGAACATCGGCAGCACCACCCGGCAGTATGACCTGGTCAAGCGAGCCCAGGAGCTGGGATGGGAACCAGCTGGCATTCAGGTCATTGATCAGGATCAAGGCCAGTCTGGCGCATCTTCCATTGGGCGCGACGGGTTTCAATGGCTGGTGGCCGAAGTGGGACTGGGCCATGTGGGTGCGGTGCTGAGCCTGGAAGTCTCGCGTCTGGCTCGCTCGTGCAGTGATTGGTATCGCCTGCTGGAAATCTGTGCGCTCACCGACACCCTGGTCATCGACGAAGAGGCCGTCTACGATCCCGGATTGTACAACGATCGCTTGTTGCTTGGCTTCAAAGGGACTATGAGCGAGGCTGAGCTTCACTGGCTGCATCAGCGACTGCAAGGCGGGAAGCTAACCAAAGCGGAACAAGGACAGCTGCGGTTTCGCCTGCCCAGCGGCCTGATCTATGATCCGGTGGGCAGAGTGGTGCTTGATCCCAATGAAGCCGTTCAAGAAGCGATCCGCCTGGTGTTCACGCTGTTCGAGCAAACGAACTCGGCGCTGGCTGTGGTCAGTCACTTCGCCAAGCATCAGTTGCGCTTTCCCACACGGCAGTGGGGCGGAGCCCGCGCCGGTGAGTTGGAGTGGGTGCGACTCTGTCACGGTCGGGTGCTGGATGTCTTGCACAGTCCGCTGTACGCCGGAGCCTACGTCTATGGACGGACGCAGACGCGGCGGCATGCCTTGCCGGGTGAGGAGCCACGCATCAAGGGACGCACACGCCGTCTCCCACAAGCAGACTGGCCCATTGTCCTGCTCGACAGGCATCCGGGCTACATCAGTTGGGAACAGTTTTGTCGCAATCAGCAGCAGTTGACCGACAACCAAAATACCCCAGCAGCAGTTCATCGAGGAGCGGTTCGTGAAGGTCCCTCGCTTTTGCAAGGCATCGTGCTTTGTGGCTCCTGTGGGCGTCGCATGACCGTTCGTTATCAGCGAGACGGCTCCCTGTTGATCTACGAATGCAGCCAGGCGCATACGCAATTGGCAGTGAAGACCTGCCAAACCATGCGCGGGGAGCGGATCGATCAGGCCGTAGCCGCGTGCTTTTTGCAAGCCATCGAACCTGCGCGGTTAGAAATTGCCCTTGCCACCCTCGATCAACTGGAAACGCAGGCCAAACGCATTGACCAACAAGCGCGGCGACAGATTGAACGTGCGCAGTATGAGGCGGACCTGGCTTGCCGGCGGTATCGTGCCGTGGACCCAGACAATCGACTGGTCGCACGCAGCCTGGAACGCGAGTGGAATGAGCAACTGCTTGAGGTGGATCGGTTGGAGCGCGAATACCAGGTCATGCCGAAACCGGCTGCCCTCATGCTGTCAGCGAAGCAACGAGAACAGATCCGTGCGCTTGCTCAGGATTTGCCTGCACTCTGGAAGGCTCCTACGACCACGCATGCCCAACGAAAGCAACTGCTGCGCTGGCTGATCAAAGATGTCACGCTAGCCAAGCGTGGTGACCTGGTGGTGATTGATATCCGCTGGCAGACGGAGGCACGCACCAGCCTGTCCATCCCACGTCTCAAGAAGTCATGGGAGCTTCGCCAAACCCAACCGGAGGTCATGGCACGTATCCGGGAATGGGCACCAACCCATTCGGACGCCTCCATCGCCAGCTTGCTGAATGCAGCCGGATACAGCGCTGGCGGGGGAGGAGCGTTGACGGCAAAGAAGGTGCAATCGCTGCGCTATGATTACCAGATTGAGGCTGGTTGCCCGCAGGGGCCGGCTGCGTGCCCCACTGGGCAACGTGGTGATGGACGATACTCAGCACGAACAGCGGCAGCCTTGCTCAACGTCAATATCTCAACCATTGCAACGTGGTGTGAAACGGGGCGATTAGAATATGTGCAAACAGCTCCTCATGGACCACGCTGGATTACCCTTACCCCAGAACGCATCGCAGAGCTTCGCAAGCCAACCCAACAGCATTGGAACCATCGTCGAACTGGAAAGCCGCAGCAGAACGTGGTAGAGTAGAACACGAAGGGTGGGCTGGGGCTTCTGGTCCACCC
>JBAUOG010000341.1:0-1571 GCA_049579625.1 Bryobacteraceae bacterium | reverse complement strand
GCTCTATCGAGACGTGCTGGCTCATTACGGTGCGGTCGCCCTGCCATGCCGGATCAAAGATCCAGATCGGAAGGGCAAGGTAGAGTCAGGCGTCGGCCACGCTCAGAAGACGCCGCTCAAAGGGCAGCGCTTCGAGAGCTTGGAAGCGGCACAGTCATACCTCGACCACTGGGAAGAGCGGTGGGCTGACAAGCGCATCCACGGCACCACCAAGCGACAGGTCGCCGCCATGTTCGCTGAAGAGAAGCCCTCGCTCCTGCCGCTGCCGCTCGAACCGTTTCGCTATTACCAGTACGGCGAGCGAACGGTACACCTGGATGGATGCGTCGAAGTCGAGGCAGCCTACTATGGCGCGCCGCCGGGCTGGATCGGCCGCCTGGTGAAAGTCCAGTGGGACGGTCTGCATGTGCGTCTCCTCAATCCGCAAACCGGGCAACTATTGCGGGAACATCTGCGCGGGCTACGCGGCCGCCACCGCATCAAAGAGGAAGACCTTCCCAAGCGCACGCCGCTTGGGATCGTGCAACTGCTGGCGCGGGCCGCCAAGTCGGGGCCACACGTCGGCCAGTTCTCCCAAACCCTGTACGAACGACAGGCCGAAGCCGCGGTGCGCCGCATACAGGGCATTCTGTCGTTGGCCAAAAAGCATGGCGTAGCCCGTGTCGACGACGCCTGCGCTGCTGCCGTGGAACTGGGGGTTTACGAATATCAGTTCGTTCGCCGCTATCTGGAGCGCACTTCGCAGCCCCCGCTGAGTTTGCGCCAAGTTGATCCCTTGATCCGCCAACTCACTCTCTATCGTGACCTCATTGAAGAACGCACTCAGCAAGACAACCAGGAGCCTAACCAATGAACATCGCCGAACTACAACGCGCCTTACGACAACTCCGGCTCGGAGGCATGGCCGCCGTTCTGGAAACACGTTTACATCAAGCCCAGGCCGAACCCATGGCACCCATCGATTTGATGTCGTGTCTGGTCTCTGACGAACTGACACGCCGTGCCGATCGACTGCTGGAGCGTCGGCGCAAACAAGCTGGCTTTCGCGACCCGAACCGAACACTCGACAGCTTCGACTTCACCTTTAATCCGAAAATGAATCGCAGCCTGGTGTTCGATCTGGCCACCGGCGGATTCATCGCCAAGCGGGAAGATGCGTTATTCCTGGGTCCCGGCGGCACCGGCAAGAGCCATCTGGCTCAGGCCATCGGCCAATCCGCCATTCTGCAGGGCTATCGAGTTTTCTATCGTGAAGTGCACGTACTGCTCGATGAGCTCGCCGATGCCGTGGCCGAAGGTACACGCAAGCAATACCTTGCATCTCTAGCTGCGTTTCAGCTGTTGATTATTGATGACTTCGGAATGCGTAAACTGTCGCTCACCGCTGCCGAGGACTTGCTGGAGATCATCATGCGACGCTACGAACGGACGAGCACTTTACTGACTTCGAATCGTCCCGTCGAAGACTGGGGAAAACTGTTGGGTGATACGGCCGCTGTCAGCTCGATGCTCGACCGGCTTCTCCATCACGGCCACGTTCTTAAGTGTGGTCCGCGGAGCTGGCGCACCAA
>JBAUOG010000340.1:0-2309 GCA_049579625.1 Bryobacteraceae bacterium | reverse complement strand
GCGCGCCCACCCGAGTCTGTTCGCTGGGGGGTGCTATACGTGAGTCACGTATAGCATCGCGATAGCTGCGACAGCGTTTGTTGTAGCTGCCAGTAAGCCTGCCCTGCTTGCCGGCCGTGGCGGGAGCGAAGTCGAACGGGCTATGTTGAGGCGTTGGTGGCTGTCGCTGTCGTCGCCGATACTGCTGATGCTGTAGTCAAAGCACTCGGGCTGGGACAAAAAGATGTGCTCGGTTCGTCGAGCTTCGGCATTTGATAGTCTCGCACGCGTCCATGATCGCCGCGCCTTATCGAGCAACTATGGGAGTTCTCCACGATCGGCAACTTGACGCTATACGTGATTCACGTATAGCATGTAAGGAATGGCTTTTGGGACACTCCGTGATCATGTTCGGCATCAGAGGTTCGCAGCAGGCTCGTTCCCACGCAGATTACGAGCTTGGCGTGAGCGGCATAATCTCTCGCAGAGCGAGGCGGCATTGAAATTACAGATCTCGAAGCGAACGCTGCAGGAGTGGGAGCATGATCGAGCTGCGCCACGCGGCTTTGCGCGAACCGCGATCGAAAAAGCCATTCGTGCCTAACACGCCCACCTGGTTTGTTTGCCGAAGTCGTTACTATTCGTGAATCACATACAGCATCACGCCAGTCCTTTAGCCGCCAATAAGCCTGCCCTGCTTGCCACGCCGAAGGCCTGCGAAGGCGGCAGCGAAGCCGAACGGGCTGTGCCTGCGCGCCAGAATCAATGAAGGCGGGTCGAGGCGTTACTCCCAGTCCGGTCGAAGACTCGCCGTGAAGAGCTCGGACTTGTAGCTGTGGTCTATGACGTCGGACCTAATGCAAACCGTTGCCACTGAGTGATGGTTGATGTTAAGTACTCGCTGTTAGTCGCTAATCGTCAGTTCAGCGAGCCACTCTGGCGGATTGGCCGCGGACTTGGTTGATCAGCCCGGTGAGGGCAATTGCGACAGAGATCACACCTAAGACGCGGATGACTGTGCCGCCAAGATAACCGGGGTCGCCGGGACCACAGGCGATGCAAATGACTCCGCCGGGCGTGATCATGAGGCCTCCAATGATGATAAGCCACGCCCAGGCGAGATACATCCACCACCAACGAGTTCGGCGGGTGGAAATGATTTTCTGCAAGTTGGGCATCACGCCGATGCGGTCGGTAAAAGGATCGGCGCTCGGCGTGTTGAGGTTGGGGTCGCTCAGCACGGAGCGCATGGCGGATGGCGAATAGAGTTGGCCATGCTTGATGAGCCACGACTGAACGATCAGCGCGGAGCCGACAATGATGGGAGAAGCTCCCGAGGTTCCGCCGAAGGATGTGGTATAGGTGTTGGTGGCGTTGCCCGTCCAGCCGTCGCCGGTGGTGTCGATACTGTCGCCCCAACCGTAACAGTCGATGCGGCTCCCATAGTTGGAAAAGCTGGAACGCGCGTGCGGCGTGGAGGAATTGGCAGCGCCGACCATGATCGCGCCAGAATCCCGGAAGTCGTTGCTGTTGCGGTTGAGGATGAACTTGCCGTTGGAATCCTTGTAGGTGTCGAGGTCGTTCGAGCCATTGCCTCCGGCTTCGACGACGATGATGCCGTTGGAAGTGGCATATTGGATGGCGTCGAAGGTAGCCTGCTCGACTTCCACGGGAAGGTAGCCGGACATTGTGGACGAGGTGGTCTGCGCTTCGAGCAGGAGCACATCGCCGCTTTTCATGACGGCGGCGGCGCTGAGGATGGCTTCGGCGGTGTTGTAGGTGCTGGCGTTGCGCCATTGCGAAACAACGCGAGCCGAGGCGAACGGGGCGATGCCGACTCCGCCGATGGTGTTGTCGACCATAACGACCTCACCGAGGACGGCGGTGCCATGTCCGGTGTAGTCGTTGTTGATGCCGGAGATAATGCTAATGCCTGCGGCGACCAGGTCTTCATGGTTGAGCGTCCAGCCTCGCTCCATATCGACAAAGCCAACGCCGCTGCCGTCGGCTTGCGCCCAGGCCCAGCGCACGTTAATGCCGGCGGGTGCGGCGTCTTCGTAATGCTGATCGGTGTTGCGCGGATCGTCGGAGGGATTGACAGGCGGCGGAGCGGGATCGGCTTCGGCGTAGGCAGTATCAACGGTAGACCACGACCCGACGGTGCGGGCGACCGCTTCGGGATCCACTCCGGCAGGACATTCGATGGCGAAGTACTGAGTGAAACTGGGCGGAACGGCTGCACGTTGCGACGCCTGCGGTTGCGATAACGAGCGCAGGGTATGCTCGGGCAGGGTGGAAAAGTAAGGCACGAGCGCGATGCCGGGATGAGC
>JBAUOG010000339.1:0-2940 GCA_049579625.1 Bryobacteraceae bacterium | reverse complement strand
CTTCTGACACAACAGGCGCAGAACAGGTTCGCCAAGGCGCCGAGCATGACGAGCCGTTCCTCGCGTCTCTGATCCCCGGTCGTGCCGCCAAAATGCGTTAACGCCACGCGCTCCGCAAGCGCCTCCGCCTGGCGTGCAAGGATCTCGGCGCGGCTCGACGCGAGACGCTGACGATCCACCACGGTCGCCAGACCTTCATTAGCCCCGCGCTAGCCGGCGGGCGAACGCTGGCGAAGGTCCCGCCACACTACACCTCAGCGCTTGAGCTATTCAGGCTCGGGGGAACCCGTTAGAGTGGCCGCCACGGCCCTATTATCGCTGGCGAATTGGATGCGCCAGCGGCGAACCCCAGTTCATGGAGGAGAATTATGCACGTTCCAGGTCCCGACGCTCCCCCCCGCGCCCGCCGGAGGAGACGCGACTCGCCCGTCTGAACCAGTTGTGGCTTCTGCTGCCACAGGAGCGGCGCCAACAGCTTGCATCCATCGTCGGCCGCATGGTCGCCAGGCAACTCCTTCCGTCAACGACGCCGGAGGGAGCCAATGAATAGCCACTCCCTGCGAACAACGGACGACCATGACGACACTCGAGGTGCAGACCAACGACTTGGCGGCTCGCCCAAGCTGCGAACTCATCATTTGCAGCGCCGAGCCGTGGTGTATGTTCGACAGTCCACACCGGGGCAAGTGCGAAACCATCAAGAGTCTACCGCGCGACAGTATGCCCTGACCGATCGCGCCCTGGAGTTCGGCTGGGCACCAACCGACGTGGACGTGATCGATGACGATCAAGGACATAGCGGTCGTGATGCCCAAGGGCGGCTCGGTTTCCAGCGATTGCTCAGCGCAGTGAGCCTGGACCAAGTGGGGATCATCTTCGGAATCGAGATGAGCCGGCTGGCTCGTTCAAACAAAGATTGGCATCACCTCTTGGAGCTGTGCGCAATCTTCCGGACGCTGCTGGCCGACCAGGACGGAATGTACGACCCAGCGGACTATAACGATCGATTGCTGTTAGGCCTCAAAGGAACGATGAGCGAAGCCGAACTGCATATCCTCCGAGGGCGCATGGATGAAGCCAAGCTGAACAAGGCGCGTCGTGGCGAACTGTACATCTTGCCGCCGATGGGTTACGTCAAGGAACTCGATGGGCGCTTTGCTCTCGATCCCGACGAGCAAGCCCAAAGCGTCGTGCGACTCGTCTTTGACCAGTTCGATCGCCTGGGAACATTGCGGAGTGTCGTCCGCTATCTGGTACAGCACGGGATTCGACTGCCCATTCGGCCGTTCGCTGGCCCGTTGAAAGGACAACTGGAATGGCGGCAACCGCGACGCAATTCCGTGCGTCAACTTCTCACGCATCCCATTTATGCGGGCTTCTATCGGTATGGCTGTCGTCAGACCGATCCGCGGCGCCGGCGCCCCGGCCAACCCCAGTCGGGTCGCGTCGTCGTCCCCGCTGAACAATACCATGTCCTCATTCCAGATCGCTGTCCGGCGTACATTTCCCAGGAACGTTACAGGGCGAACCAACTGCGCGTGGAAGCGAACCGCGCGCGAAGCGAGTCGCGGGGAGCGCCGCGCGAAGGGTCGTCGTGGCTGGCCGGTTTGGTAATCTGTGGCCGTTGCCAGCACCACATGACGGTTCAGTATTCTGGCCGCGGCGGCATTCTGCGGTACAGATGCACTTATGGCAAGGCGAACTGCGCGGGCCCCCAATGTCAAGATTTTGCGGGCCGTGTGCTGGATGAATTCGTGGCCGGGCGCGTGCTGGCGGCGCTTGAACCGGCCGCTTTGGAACTGAGTCTGCAAGCAGCCGACGACATCAGCCAGGAGCGCTGTCGGTTGCACGAGCATTGGCAACAGCGTTTGGAACGAGCCACGTACGAAGCGACTCGCGTCGAGCGCCAGTATCAAGCGGTGGAGCCAGAAAATCGACTCGTCGCTCGACAGTTGGAGCAGCGTTGGGAGGAGGGGCTGCAGGAATCACAACGGTTACAGCGCGACTACGCCCAATTCTGTCAAACGCAACCAGCGGAACTGACGGCGGAGGAACACAGCCAGATCATGGCCTTGGCTCAGGATCTGCCTCGCCTGTGGAACGCTCCCGAGACGACCTCCGCCGACCGCCAGTGTGTCATCCGGCAATTGATCGAACGCGTTGTTGTTCACATCCACGGCCGTAGTGAACGAATGGACGTGTCGCTCGTCTGGGCTGGTGGTTTTATCAGTCAGCACGAATTGGTCCGTCCTGTGTTGCGATATGATCAACTGCAAGACTACGATCAGCTCGTAGCTCGCATTGAGGAGTTGCAAGGGCAGGGAGCTTCGCTGGCCGACATCGCCCGGCAATTGAATCGGGAAGGGTTTCATCCCGTCAAACGGGCCGAGCGATTTGACTACAATATCGTCCGTCGAGTTTTGAAGGGATATCGTCGCCGTCGCGGGCTGCCAGCGGCACCCTGTGGAACATCGGCTAGCCTGCTTGGGCCGAACGAATCGATCGTGGCGGACCTCGCGACGAAATTGAGCATGCCGAAGAATACTCTCCACTCTTGGTTGAGGCGAGGCTGGATTCACTACCGCCGTGTACCCGGTTACCGTGGTCGCTGCATCTGTTGGGTGGACGACGATGAGATGCAGCGGCTCCGTGCGCTCCGCGCTAGATTTCATAATTGGTGGAATGGCCCTCTGCCGACAGAACTGACGACTCCGAAACCACGACCATCGCATTGAAGTCCCCCGTTGTTTCCTAGCTGGTTCTCGGCTCTTACCCATTTTGAAGCATGGTTATCGATGCGAAAGGACGTAGTATGACCGAACATTTGCCGAGGTGCGCGATGCGGCTGGGCATGCCCAATGTGAGCATCACGAGCGGGTATCTGCATGTGGCGGTGGATGATGAGGCGGCGTTTGGGAACCCATTCGGCACCTGCTGAAC
>JBAUOG010000338.1:0-10895 GCA_049579625.1 Bryobacteraceae bacterium | reverse complement strand
CAACTCGCCCAGATAGCACAGCGTTTTCTGCCGGGGTCCATCGGGCGTGCGTACCGTCTCAACCAGCGACCAGTAGGCGTGGTCCTTGCCGTCTTTGCTCCGCCGGTTCGGCCGCAGAAACATTCTAAGGCGATCTTGTCATGAGACTCGAACCTCTTCAAGAGGGTTGGTCTACACTACATCGACTTCTTCAGAAACTGCGATTGGAGGCAAAGACACTTATCCCATTCCGAAGCCGAACAATCGCTCAAATCGACGCGCCCGTGACGAACTTCGGCTAGCGTCCATTGGAACACCCCGGCCTGACGTTTCTGTTTACTTCCAGCGTCCGTAAAGCGGCGGCGTGCTAGTTCGCCCGGCGCGTTGATGGCGTGTCCCTGCGATACAGGCCAATCAGTTTACCCTCCAAGCGCACCACACTCCTAGCCCGAAAGAACGACCGCGATCAAGCCTCACCTTCCAAACTTTCCCGGCCGCAGACTACGATTGGATAATGACTCGAGGAGCGTTTTTTGCGATCAGCCACTGCGCATGGGCCGCCTTGACCGTGGCGTCTGTCTACGCAGGTGATGTAGCCCAGCCGCCCACGTTTGCTCGCGACGTCGCACCCATCTTTCAGAAGAACTGCCAGGTGTGTCACCGACCGGGCGAAATCGGACCGTTTCCTCTCTTGACCTACGAGCAAGCACGTCCCTGGGCAGCAGCCATCAAGGAAGCCGTGAAAGCCAAGAAGATGCCGCCCTGGTTCGCCGATCCGCGCTACGGCCACTTCTCGAACTCCACCGCGCTGACGCCAGCCGAGGTCGGTACCATTGCAGCCTGGGCCGAAGCCGGGGCGCCGAAGGGCGACCTGAAACAGATGCCTCCCCAACCAGAGTTCTTTGAAGGTTGGGCCATCGGCAAGCCCGATCTCGTTTTCGAGTTGCCCAAGCCCTACGAAGTACCGGCCAGCGGCGTGGTGGATTATCAGCACATCATCGTGCCCACCGGCTTCACCAAGGACACCTGGGTGCAAGCGGCGGAAGTGCGGCCTACGGACCGCGCCGTCGTACACCACATCATCGCTTTTATTCGCGAGCCGCAATCGAACTGGTTCAAAGGGCAGAAGCCCGGCGAATTCTTCATCGCTCCGCAGGTGAAGACCGAAGCGGAGCCCGACACCAGCGCGCTGCCTAGCGACTTTCTGGTCGGCTATGCGCCGGGCCAACCGGCCGAGATCCTGCGTCCGGGCCAAGCCAAGCTGATCAAGGCCGGCTCCGACATCATCTTCCAGGTGCATTACACGCCCAACGGCAAACCGGTCAGCGACCGCACCAAGCTCGGTCTCGTGCTGGCGAAAGAACCTCCCAAGGAACGCGTGCTGACGTTATCGGCCACCAATGGAACATTCAAAATCCCTGCGGGCGACCCGAACTATCGCGTCGATGCCTCCTTCGACATCAGAACCGCGGTGAAGCTCTCCGGCCTCCATCCGCACATGCATGGCCGTGGGAAAGACTTCGAGTACAAGGTTGTTTACCCGACCGGCGAAACCCAGACCTTGCTCAGCGTTCCGCATTTCAACTGGCACTGGCAGAATTGGTACACCCTCGAACAACCCATTCTGCTGCCGGTCGGAACCAAAATCGAATGCATCGCCCACTTTGACAACTCACCAAACAACCCCGATAACGCTGACCCGACCAAGGCCGTGATCTGGGGCGAGCAGAGCTGGGACGAGATGATGGTCGGCTTCTTCAACCTGGTTTTCGACGCGAACATGCCAGTGGAGAATGTTCTGCCGAAGAAAACCGAGAAGGCCTCCGTTGCCAGCCGCTAGCGCGCGCATACTGAGGCTGATCGGCGCTTGCCTCCTGCTCGGCGTGATTCTGGCCGCCCAAACCACTCCACCGCTTCGCAAGAGACTGCTGGTCATCGGCGAAGAGAAAGGCTTCCGGCATGAGACAATCTCACACGCAATGGCGACCATCGAGCGTCTCGGCCACGATAGCGGGCTCTGGGACACCACCATCCGCACTGACACCGAGCCGCTCACGAAAAAGAAGCTCGAGTACAACGCCAAGAACCTGAATGATTTCGATGCGGTGCTCTTCTATACGGGAGGGACCCTGGAGATGAACGACCAGCAAAAGGCTGACTTCCTTTCCTTCGTCCATGACGAAGGCAAAGGCTTCATCGGCATCCATAGCGCCACCATCACGTTCACCAACTGGCCCGAATACGGCGAGATGATCGGCGGCTACTTCGACGAGCATCCCTGGGGCACCTTCCTGGCGCCCATCATTGTGGAAGATCCTGAGTTTCCCGGCATGTCGCAGTGGCCGGGAAACTTCGTCATGAAAGATGAGATCTATCAGTTGAAGAACTATTCGCGCGATAACCGGCGCGTGCTGATGCGGCTGGATACGAGCAAGCTCGAAATGAATCCGCGCGTTCATCGCACGGACGGTGACTTCGCCGTGACCTGGGCCAAAATGTACGGTAAAGGCCGTGTTTATTACACGACCCTCGGGCATGTCAGCGAGAACTGGGACGATCCGCGTTTCCAGAAGATGATCACCGAGGCCCTCAAATGGGCCTTCGGGCTGGTGAACGCGGACATCACATCCAGACCGCTGCCAAAATAGATCATGATCGGCCCCATCAATCAGCGCGTCACTCGAAGAACATTCGGCGCGGCTCTTGGAACGGTGCTGGCGGGCACGGCACTGCCTGCCAGGGCAGGGAATAGGCTCAACCTGGGCGTCGGCACATTCTCGTATCACACTCTGCCCATTGACCAGATGATCGTCCAGCTCAAGCAGCTGCAGATCAACGAGATCGAAATGTCCAATGGCGCGTTTATGCTGATGCAGCCGCCCACCGCTGCCATGTGCCAAACCGCGCGCGACAAGTTCGATCGCGCAGGTATCCGCTGCCTCTCCTATTACACGGCGACGATCAAAGATGACCGGGACCTGGACCTGGCTGTACGCTATGCCAAGATCTTCGGCGCTCATAACGTTTCGGGCGACGCCACCGGTGCCATGCTGAATCACATCGACATGCGCTTCACCAAAGAACGCCTCACCTTCGGCATCCACAACCACTGGTTCAAGAAGAAGTTCGCCTACGAATCGGTGGACGATGTTCTCCACGGCCTGTCAGGTTTATCGAAGACCATGGGCGCCACCTTGGACGTGGGGCAGATGGCCGCCTGCGGCCAGGATCCCGTGGATGCGGTTCGCCGGCTCGCTCCGTACCTGAAAGTCGTGCATCTCAAAGACGTCGCCGGCGCCGGAGCGGAACACAACGTCCTGTTCGGCCACGGTGTCGTCAACATCCCCGGTGTCATGAAAGAGCTCAAGGCCGTCGATTTTAAGGGCCTGGTCGCCATCGAATACGAGAAGGATACAGACTCCAACGCGGACATGAAGTATCAGGTTGAGTTCGCCCGGCGGTTCGTGTGAGGTGAAGGGAATCTCATTCCGCTCGCTTACCCTCGCGGTTGCTGAAAATACCCGTTGGGGCTCCGTGTCCGCTCCCTTACGGTCGCGGCTCAGTTTCAGCAGTCGCTTTGCTCTGAGAATACCTGTTGTGGCAACATTTTTTTCATCATTGAGGGTGTGCACTCCGGCGCTCATGGTGAGATCAGTGCCGCGGCGAAAGGCTACAGCAGTACTTTTGCGCCGTTGTCGCCGCCGAAGAGGAATACGGGCGACTGGAGGGGGTCGGGGGGCAGCCGGCTTAGGTGAGGCTTGATGACAATCAGGGTCTTCGAGTTGTCGTGGGTGCGGGTGTTCTCGGCAAGGACTTCGTTGAGATAGGGAAGCTGAACGAGTCCGAAAATACCTGTGCGAGTCAGGGTGCTGGTGTCGGCATCGAGACCTGCGATGACCGCCCATTCGCCTTCTTTCAGCCGCACAGATACCTTGAACTCCTGCTCGTTGACTGACGGGACGGTATTGTATGTGATTGATCCGAGACTCTTGTAACCGACCTCAACATCGAGGCCGATATCGCACTCGCCGTAGACGCGCGGAGTGACTTTGAGAACGACGCCGAGATCCTCCTGGGTGGTATTCGGGAAAGGCGCACCGGCGCCGGCCGTGACCGGCCCGGTGTAAAGAGTCTGGGCGATGGGGTATTTGTCGCCCACATGCAGGTCGGCCGGGAGTCCGTTGGTGGAGTTCAGTTGAATCTCAAAGATGGCTTTGGTCCACGACTTGGACGTCATGGCAAATGCCGCAGAACTGGTAATACCAATCCCAATCAGCGTTGCACCCCCGCCAAATGTGAGGAATTGCGTGAAGCCCGACGGGATGGCGGGAATAAAATGCAGCCCCCCCGGTTGGCCGAAATTCACCACCGGATATTGGGTCGGCAGGCTGAGGCCGTAGTGCATGTTGGTGGATTCGTCCAGAGAGAGCAGCTCCACATCAATGGTGACCTGGGGTTTCGGCTGAAGCAGCGATTCGAGCAGGCCTCGGGCGATGTTTGCCTTGGAGAGGCGTTCCCGGATCACAATGGTTCGCGTCGTGCCATCCAGGATGATGCGCTGGGATTGAAGGATACCCTTTACGGCATTAGCGGCTTCATTCACGTCTTTTTGATCGACAGAATCGGGCAGAGGAACGGAGACAGCAACTTCTGGCTCGAACTGGTTACGCTTCAAGGGCGTGTCACGGGCGACGAAGACGGTGGTGGGAGAGATCGGGAAGAGAAATGTATCGGTAAGGGAGGTCAATGCGTTCATGGCGCCCCGGAAATCGGCGTCCACGACTTCGAACCGAATTCCCGTTTGCGCCTCGAACGCAGGGTCGAAGACGACCTTGACACCATAGGCAGCGGCAACCGACTGAAAGAGATCCTTGTCCTTTCCGGTTGTGTCGAAGGAGTGCAGACCGGGTGCCGGGTTTAGCTGGGGCGGGGGGCGCAACTGGCTGATTTGCTCGGTTTCACCCAGTAACGGATGTTGCAATACGTTGAGCTCGGGAGGTTGGTTTGCGGCGGCTGGGAGCAGTTCGTCGACGTTTTTCTGTTCGCTTTGGAAACCCGCCTGGGCCATCATGTGGGCAAGCGGCGCCAGTGCCTCGCGGTTGGTCAAATAAGAGACGTTATTGGGGTCGAGCCGGACGGCTTCAGCATAGAGCATGTACGCTCGCACGATCAAGCCGGCGTTTTGCGCTTTTCGGGCTTCCCGCGCCAATTGTGCAGCGGTTGGGTCCGCAGCCATCAGGCTGACGGCCGTCAGAAAAGATAGACAGAGAGCAAGCAGGCGAGTTGGAGCGGAAGTCTGCACAACTAAGAAGTTCGACGAAGAACCAGGCTGTGACGTGTAGAGTTATTGGCCGCCGATAAACGCCGATAAGCGCGGATTTGAAGAAATCAAGAAACTCATGTTCATGAAATGCTGGTGTGCTGTGCCGATGTAAGCCAGCGTGCCCGGCTAATTCCTGGCCGCTTAGTGGCTTGGGGCCACATAGCCCGGCGGATGCGCTGCCCCTTCGCCAAAGAAGTACTCTTCCATCTGCTTTAGCAGGAATTCCTGAGCTTCCGGGTTGCCGAGGTTGAGACGGTATTCGTTCATGATCATCTTCATCTGCTCGACCCACATCTTCCAGGCGTCTTTGGAGACGTTTTCGTAGATGCGCTGGCCGAGTGGATGCCCATCGAAGGGCACCTCATCCAATCCTGGCAATTCCTTCTTCAATTTGACGCAGAACACGATTCGTTCCGGTTTTTGCCCCGGAACATTGCTCGAACTCATTTCGATCCTCCCCAATCCGATTTGGGCGCGTGCCTTTGTGTGAGAGACAAGCAGTGCCCGACATCATGGCTTGGCCACTAGTTCGAGGATAGCCCAGTGGCGGCAGCAGCCTTTGAGAGGTGGCGCTTGCGGCGCACCTGCTGAAGGAACTCCGAGAACTTAAGCAGTTCCCGTCCGCCGGCTGCGGCGTGATGATAAGCGGCCCGCTGGTAGCGGCGCAAGAGATCCTCGCGCGAGGACTGGCGCACCGAACAGGACTCGATATCGAGAAGAATGGCAAGCTCCCACGGCAGAAAGACATGCCGGCGCGGTTGCCCTCCGATCACTTCCTGGATCAAACAGTTAAATTGCGCGATCTTCGCAGGGTCCACTCCCGATACTCCACAGAGAAGGAGTGAGTATAGGGACGAAAAAGTCTTAAAAAAAGAATAGGCACATACGTGGAACCGGGGCAAATCGACCAGGCGTCGATTGCAGTCCGGGACTTGCTCCAAGGCGGAGAGTGCCCTGCCTAGAGTCGCCGGCCCTAGAACGATCCCTAGTTGAGGCCGGCCTTCCAGCGCTCGATCAACACAAGCTGGCGCTCCAGCTGAGACCGTTCGGGTGAATCGGGCTCCAGCCGGAGGTAGCTCTCGAGATCCGCTTTCGCCGCCCGATAGTTGAGTTGGCGCATGTGAATGAGGGCACGCTGGCGATATTCCTCGGCGTATTCCGGCATCGCGGCAATGAGAAGGTCGAGCACCTTCCGCGCCTTATCGAACGCGTGGCCGCGAAGATAAACCGCCTTCAGATTGCTCAGCATCCGCACCAGGATCTGACGATTGCTGACGGGCTCCAACACGGCGGGGTTCGCCCGAACGTCGACACCGGCGGTTTGCTTGGCGAGACTGCAGCAATCCCCGAACGAAAGAATGCGCCCGTGGTGAAAAGGGTCGATCCAATACCGCGCTTCAGAATCCTGGTAGACCACGATGAAATGGCCGGGCAGTCCGACTCCATAGACAGGCCGGGACAGGCGCCGGGCGAGTTCGATGTACACAACGGAGAGCGAGATGGGAATACCCAGGCGACGGGAGAGTACCGAATTCAGGCAACTGTTGCGGGGATCGTAGTAATCGGCTTCGTTCCCACGGAACAGGAGGTCGTCGAAGAGGAGATGGTTGGCGGCCTTGATGAACTGGAGGCCGGTTGCGTGCGGCGGGAGGTCGGCGTCAATCTGTCCGGCAAGGATTTCCAGACGCGAGAGAGAGGCTTCCGACTCGAGACGTGGGAACTCGACGCTAGCCAGTTCGAGCGCCGCCAAATCGAGTGCGGTCGTCGAACTGTCGTTCGTCAGGGCGTCCCTGAGCCGCTTCACGTGGCATAGCTTATAACATTCGTGACCATCCGCGGGGCGAGCCCAGCCGACGCAGGTTTGCGATCAACCGTCGAGTGCGGAACCGGGTTCGTGGGGCTGCAACTTTAATTCGAGATAGACAGGACAGACGGGGTTCTCGTAGTAGGCTTCGATGTCACGGAATCCGAGGGACCGATACAGCGCGATGGCGTTTTCCATGTGTGGCAGCGAGTCGAGCCGGATTGCGCCATACCCGGCTTGGCGAGCCTTCTCGATGACGGCATCGACAAGCAACCGGCCCAGACGGTATCCGCGCGCCTGTGGTTGAACGAAGAGCCGTTTCATCTCGGCAATTCCATCCTGAAGCGGTCGTAAAGCCACAACCCCGCGAGGCACGCCGTCCAACTCGGCGAGCAGGATGACGCCGAGGGGCGGGCTGTACTTGCCGGGGAGCGTCGCAAGCTCCTGGTCGAAGCACTGGAAGGCGAGGTCGAGGCCGATTTCGTTGCTGATCTCGGTTGCGTACTCGATGAAAAGCGTCTTGACCAGAGGCATTTCGTTCGGCAGGGCCGGTCTAATGACTGCCGGCATCAGGTATGCTCCGCGAACTTCCGAGCCATCGAAGCTGCTAGTTGGCGCGGCGCGAAGCGAGTCAAGAAGACCGTCAGAGCGTTCAGCCGTCCGGCTACCACCAGCGATTTTCCATCCATCATCGCTCTATAACCGATTCCGGCGACAGTACGTGCGTCCATTACGTTAGGCCCCGAAAAGAGCTTGGAGGCATCCATCCCGGCGCGGCTCTGAAACTCGGTTCGAGTGGGACCGGGGCAAAGGGTTGTGACAGTTATACCTTGATCGTGAACTTCGTTGTGAAGCGCCTCGCTAAACGACACGACATAGGCTTTGGAGGCAAAATAGACAGCCATCAAGGGTCCAGGCTGGAATGCCGCCGTCGACGCGACATTCATGATGTAACCCTTCCTTCGAGCGATCATCGCGGGTAGAAAGAGGCGAGAGAGATGGGTGAGGGCGCCGATGTTGAGATGAACCATCTCCATCTGTTTCTCGGTTTCGAGCTGCGAGAAGAAGCCGGTGAGGCCAAAGCCCGCGTTATTGGCGAGGATCTCGATGTCGGATGCGACATCAGCTAAGGCAGCCCATAGTCTCGGCGGGGCCTCAACGGCAGAGAGATCGAGGGCGATGACGCGGACGTAGCGCCCGGTCTTATTGCGAAGGCCTGCCGCGAGATCTTCCAGTGCCTGCGCGGAACGGGCGACGAGGACCAGGTCGTAGCCACGCCCAGCGCAAATCTCTGCGAACTCGCGCCCGATACCGTTAGACGCGCCTGTAATGACCGCAATTGCCATTTCCAGATTGTCTCGCGTCGAACTCGGTGAGCCAGGTCGCCGGCAGGTACAATGCGCGCATGACTCTCCTCGCGCTGATGCGATGGAACCTCATGTTGGTCGGCGGCGGACTCGCGCTATGCCAACAGAGCCCCTTCGTGATGACGGATCTGGGTCACGTTGAGAGAGCAATCCGAGGCGGTACGCTGGCGCCGGACGGCAGGTCGCTGTTCACGTGGGGATCCGGCCTTTATCGGTGGGAGCTTGGGAACGGCCCCCTGGGTTCCAGGCAGCCCCTTCCCCTGAACCTGGACTCGTTCGGCGAAGGCGGGTGCGTCGCGGACGTGAGTGGGGACGGCCGACCCGGCATCGTTTTGGAGCAGTTGCCTCGCGATGATCCTGCTGCGCTGGGGAAACTGGTTTGGCTGGAGGCGCCTGACTGGCATCCACTTGTCATTGACGCTGGCATCGAGACGTCCGAATGCGTGGAGACCAGCCTGCTGGGCCATCGCGGAATCCTCATGGTCCAACGGCACGCTCAGGTTCGGTTCTATCCATATCCCTTGGCGAAGGACGGGCACACCATGTACCAGGAAGTCTATTCGTTCTACACGCCATCGCGGCAGGCCGGACTGCTGCAGGCCGATGTGGACGGCGACGGTTTTGCGGATATTCTGTGCGGCAATTATTGGATCAAGAGCCCCGAAACCTACGACCTTCCCTGGCGCCTGTTTGCTATCGAACTCTATAATGAGACACCGGCCTCGGCAACTCTGCGGCTGGCCACGAGCAACGGGGGGCAAGACCTATTTGTGGCGCAGCGTGACATGGAGCAGGCCAAAGTGACCTGGTTTCGCAGACCGGCGGACCCCAAAGTGCTATGGGACGCCCACCCGTTGGAGTTGCAAGGGGGCATCCACTACGCCACCGGACTGTTGGCCGGAAGCTGGGGCTCGGACGCGCTCGATGTGTTGGTGGGAGAACACCACGGACGAGACTCAAGGCTGCTCTGGTTTCGGAAAGGCAAAGCGGCAGCGGAGTTCACGCTGCAAGCAAGCACCGCCTCGCGGCCTATCGTGAATCTCTTGGCGGTGGCAGGCGGAGCGTTGGTCCTCTACGAGGACGGCGTTTCGATTCTGCGGATTGCCGATTCGGGCGGCAAACGTTAACCGTCTTAAGCCCGGCCAAAATACGTCTGAATCCGTAAACTGCCCGCTTGCTAATATTTAGTTGATGAAGGGCGTTGTTCTCGCAGGCGGTACCGGCAGTCGTTTGTACCCGCTCACCAAGATCACTAACAAGCATCTGCTGCCGATCTACGACAAGCCGATGATCTACTACCCGATCCAGACCCTGGTCGACGCAGGCATCAAGGATCTACTGATTGTGACGGGCGGCCGTAACTCGGGTGACTTCCTACGGCTTCTGGCGAACGGCAAACAATTCGGTCTTAAGCACATTAATTACACCTATCAGGAGGGCGAAGGAGGCATCGCCGAGGCCCTGGCGCTGGCCGAGCACTTCGCCGACGGGGAGAAGATCTGCGTCATCCTGGGCGACAACATCATTGAGGGGTCCATCCGGCAGGCTGTGGAGGCCTTTCGGAAGCAGCCCGCGGGCGCGAAGATCCTGCTGAAGGAAGTCCACGACGCCGAGCGATTTGGCGTTGCCGAGATCCAAGACGGACGGATTGTAGGGATCGAAGAGAAGCCTAAGCGGCCGAAATCGAACTTTGCGGTGACCGGCATCTACATGTACGACGGATCTGTCTTTGAGAAGACCCGCGTTCTAAAACCCTCCGCCCGCGGCGAGTTGGAGATAACGGACGTTAATAATGCGTATATCCGCGACGGCGAGATGACCTTCGACTACCTCGAGGGCTGGTGGACGGATGCGGGAACGTTCGACTCACTTTTGCGGGCGGCAAACCTGGTTCACGACACGCACGGAGCGCATGCGGAAGTGACGCCGGCCTTGGCGGAAGTGGCGGGCGAATGAAAAGCCAGGCGTTGGGGGTGCTCGAAAGCGGGGTGGAACTGAGGGTTCCACAGTGTTCCGCTGGTATCGGGAAAACGATCCTATCACCGGAGAGTGCCGACTCAATCGCCGGTGTACAGATCAAACCCTACGCCCTGTGGCCCGACGACCGAGGCTATTTTCTGGAAGTCGCCCGCCTGGAAGAAGGCCTGGTAACCGGTTTCCCGGCGGAAACCACGCAAATCTCGACGGCGTTTAATTACCCGGGCATCATCAAGGCGTTCCATTATCACCGCTTCCAAACGGACTTCTGGGTGCCGGCCGCGGGGCTCTTGCAGGTGGCGCTGGTCGACATGCGGGTTGAATCGCGCACGTTTGGATGGAAGAACACGATTTATGCCGGCAACTTGCGACCCTGGCAGATTTTGATCCCGCCAGGAGTGGCACATGGTTACAAGGTGATTGGCGATCAGCCCTCGGTTCTGGT
>JBAUOG010000337.1:0-11456 GCA_049579625.1 Bryobacteraceae bacterium | reverse complement strand
CAACCATAGTGAAGGTAATCGAGACGAGTATGAGCCCGAAATGACTCGGTTAACAGTTGACCGCCGGATGCGAAAGCATCGGCGGCTTTGTGTGTTTGATTAGGAAGCCGCTCAGTCAACGCCGCGTCACAGGCAGCCACACGGCCCAAACACTCCTGGCACCACAGCAGGTGTTCTTCAATCGGCCCCAATTCGTCCTCGTTCTGCACCAGTCCCATGCAGTACAGCAGCAAGTCACCCTCAGAAATGTGTTCCACGACTAAACGGTATCGTATGCGACCCAACATTCTCTAGTCAACGTACGCGAAGAAAAGGCGGAGTAGTACAATGCGGGCGTGGCCGTCTGCCGCGTCAGTTTCTCCGATTCCTCCGGCATCGACCACACCGTTGAGGTAACCGCTGATTCGCTCTATGAAGCTGCGGCGCTGGCGATTGTGGAGTTTCGGAAGTCTGGACTCGTAGAGGCGACCATCGGGTCGGCAACGGAGTTGCGCGTGCTGTCCTACCCGGCTGCGGCGCGACAGTACTCACTGACCCTCGGTCGTCTCGAAAGCTGGGCGCGGTTCCGCATCTGCCTAGGACCGAAGCAGAAGAGCGCGATTCGTGTTATGCTTTCCATGTTTTTGGTTAAGAGCAAGACGAAAAGGGGTGCCAGAGTTTTGACTCTTCGGAAGCTGTAAGGCGCTCCGATTTGATGGTCAGAATGGGCGGTGGACCTTGAAGAACACGCTGTTTGGGCTTACCTTTACCGATGATCGTGAGAACGTCCTTCCGGGTTGTGGGACCGCCCAAATACATCTGTTTGTCATAGCTAACTAAGGAAAGAGACCAAGTCGTGGTTGGGCATGACTGCATGAGCATGGCTGAGGTGGATGCCCTGATCGAGCGCATCAAGAAAGAGTTGGAGCGGGTCCGCAAAGCTGCGCAGACACGATTCTCCCGAGCAACGCGACCACGTCCATAAAGGCTCCCTGAAGCGCGCGCCGAACCCTGAGACCGTGACGCAAGAGTGCAAACTGGGGAGTGCAGAGGCACTGGAGCACCCCCCCCCGGCTCTTGGCGCAGGGAACCGCTCCTGTTGTGCTATTTTGTGTTACTGACGTTTGAGCGAAGTGTTGAGGAAGGCAACCAGATTGAAAAAAGACGACGTCCTAAAATTTCTGGAGTACGGGTCAAAGATTGTCGGACCCCTCGTTGCCCTGGGACCGCTTTTCAAGAAGCTCCCTGAGAGCTTGAATCCGTACCTCTATATCTTCTACATCGTCGGAGCCCTGATCCTTGCCGGAGGGATCTTCGTTTGGTATTACCGGCGAAGTCTGGAACTTCCAGAGTTTAGCGTGGAAAAAATCACCATTTCTCTTTTTGTCACCAGTCCCAATGGTGATGATTGCCATATTACGAAGAGTCTCACCCGGCGAGCGAATCGACAGCTGAAACCAGCAAATTTTCTAATAGGGCAGTTCTTAGGAGACGGTCAACCCAGCGCCAAAGTGACCGTCGAAGTTGTGCATGGCGATAGACCCGCCAGCAAACAGACCTTTCCCCTCAATGCGGCATTTAGCAGCAACGATATCACCTATGATCACTTGCGGCATCAAATAGATGGCGTAATTGACCTTGTGAAGACCGGCACTGTGGTGAAATCCACCCTGGAGATGGGCTTTCAGGGTGCGTTTTGTGGTCAGGAAGAAAAGCTCGTTTCCTCCATGATAGAAGACGCTAAAGAACTTGAGGTGGTTATAACGTCTACAAGGACGATAACAGCAGCTTGGGCAGAGCTGTGGTATTGCGACTTCTTATACCAGGCTCTTGGTACCTTAACTGTTCATCCAGGTAACCGCATAAGCTATACACGCAAAGACTTAACTGCCGGACAGCAAATCGCTGTCCGCTTGCGTTTCGCTTAGCCGATGTTTACACCGTTTGTCATTCTGGCCTCCTTAGGAGATCCTTCTCCAAAACCATTATACATCAGCCCCCTCCATTCCGACGCTCATAGAAAAATACGAGTCCCATAAATGATCGGGTTTCGAGCCGGGCCATGCCGAACCAAGACACTCTTAAGCGCAGCGGCTCGAAACCCGATCAAGCAAACGAAAGCTTTCCCCCTGCTTTCGACCAGCTTTATAATCGCCGGGCACTTTCGAGCTTTGCTGAACCTGGAGTAGCGAATTGGTCTCTCAACCAAGCCACCGGGCCTGAGGAACTTCAGCAACCCTCAACGCAGGTAGTTTCCGGGTATTCCCTTCGGATCGCGTTCTTCCAAACGCTACCTTCCTCTTGCGTCCCGTCTCGACGTGCCGGGCCTTTCCGTCCCGCCTTCCGCTTCCGGTAGGCTGACTCCAGTGTATCATCAATTGAGATACGCCTCTCTATTGGACCGGGATTAGAGGCCAGCCCGGACCTGTACCGGTGTTGTACGAATGGCCCTCTTTTGAGCGTTTCGTGCGGATGTCGCGTCGTCTGGACTCAGTAACTTGAAGATTATAAAAGCCTTGGTCTAATCGTGGTTCGAATCCATGTCGGGGAGCCAGGTTCGATCGCCTCATGGCATCCGACCTTTGGCAGTCGCGGCACGTAGTCTGCGCACGGCGGCCACCTTGCCGTTTTAATGGCTCACTTCGTCGCGTTGCAGCGACAGTTGGTCCATTGAAAATGACGAGGCTGACTTGCGGGCACTATTTGCTATCATGCAGGCATGGAAAAGCCAGCAAGACGATCGGTCGATTACACGATTCGTGGGATCCCCGCTGAGCTGGACCACGCCCTTCGAATCAAGGCTGCACAACAGAAACAGAGTCTGAACCGCGTCGTTGTCGATGAATTGACTCGGGCGCTCATTGGGAAACCCATAAAGGCGGATTTCACGGATCTCGTTGGGCATTGGGCACCGGATCCGGCCTTCGACGAAGTGATTGCCTCGCAGAGGCAGATTGACCCCGGCAAATGGAAATGAGGATTGCCCTCGACACGAACCGGCTGACCGACCTGTTTCAGGGAGATGCCGCTCTCGCCACGTTTCTGGGCACATGCGACGAAGTTTGCATTCCGTTCGTCGTGCTGGCCGAAATGAAGGCGGGATTTTATGGCGGCACACGCCAACCGAATAACGAGGCCCTGCTTGCGAATCTACTGGGACGCGAGACTGTGACAATTCTCTTTGCCAGCCGCGAAACCATCGAACAATACGCCCGTTTATTCGTACAACTCAAACGCGCCGGTACGCCGGTGCCAGATAACGATTTGTGGATCGCCTCAATGGTGATAGAACACGATCTTGCTCTCGTCACGAGAGACCGGCATTTTGACAACCTGCCACAATTGCGCCGGGCGACGACACAGATGTAAGGCATTGAAGCTGTGCGCATGCCGGTCCGTTAAGCCTATTGGGTAATACTCGACGCCCTCAATACCCGACTGGTTTGTGCGTTTGTGCTATTGCGTTGTTGTGCGAACAACGCTGGACATTTCCGATGAGGCCTACTACATCGCCAAGGCCATCGCGCGGGATCAGAACCGCAGCCTCGGCCGAGTGGTCGGCGACCTCATTCTGCAATCGTCGAAAGGGGCGAAAGGCGCATCCATCGAGATGAGTGATTACGGCTTCCCCACCTTCCGTTGCACCCGGCCCGTGACTACCGAGGACGTCAAGGCTCTCGATGACGAAGAGTAAGGTCTGTCTGCTCGACCCCAATGTTCTGATCGCGCTGGCGACGCCGGAACATAGCCTAAACGCGCCCGCGGCGGAGTGGTTCCGGAAGGGGCACCGGTTTGCAACTTGCCCCGTCACGCAAGGCGCGCTTTTCCGATTTCACCTGCGCGCAGGTGTTGAGGCTGCGGCGGAATCCGCGAAGCTCCTGCTTGGGTCCATTTGTTCCCTGTTTGTGCTGCTGGCGCGGAAACACGGCGCTTAGTAGCCACTTTGGACCAAGCGCTCGCCGCCCTTCACGCCGGAACCACACTCATCGCGTAGCGCCACGGTCGGCATGGCGCCGCCTGACGTCCGTCGAGCAGCAGCGTCCGAGCGAGTGTCTTTCGTGCGCCGCCCACCAACGCCGGACCTCACCCAACGAACGGATCGACGATGCGCACGCCAGCGTTCACGAAATCAGCACGGTTTCGCGTGGCGACCGCCAGACCGTGAACCATCGCCGTCGCCGCGATGAGGCTATCCTTGATCGGCATGGCTTTCCCGGTTGTGCGAAGACGCGCCAGCAGTTCTGCCCATATCAGCCCCGTGTCCACGTCCCAGGGAAGGCAATGGAGACGGCTGGCCCCCGCGTTGAACCAGCGTTCCAGGGTGGCCCGCTTCTTTCCCTTAGGAAGGATCAGAATCCCGAATCGGAGTTCGCCGAGAATGACAGGATCCACGGCGATATCGGACTCATGTGCGCGAAGCCATGCTACGACCCGCGGATCGGGCGTTGGTTTTGTCGGCTCGCTCAGAACGTTGGCGTCGACTAAGTACTTCACAGCGCATCCGTCGACTCAGAGTCGATGGGCACGAAGAAGTCCTTCTGCGGACAGGCGAGTAGCCATTCAATCGCCCCCTCGTTTGGCGGAGGCGTACGCCGGACGAGGCGATAGTCCCCACGATCGACGCGCTCCACGTCGAACTCCTGCCCCGGTTCGATACGGTCCATCTTGCGGAACTCTGCCGGCAGCACGATTTGGCCCTTCGAAGAGACGGTGGTCCTCATGCAGGTAAGATACCGTCTTACTGGATGTCGTGTCAAGCAATACGGCGGACCTTATTGCCAGAAGCTGCGCTTTGGGGTGAGATGTCCATTCGAGGCCTGCGGCGGCACAGTTTCAAAACAGATCGAGTTGCTCGGCCCTCGACGGACGACATTTCGACCTCAACACACTTGCTTCCTCCACTCGATCCCAATGCTCGCAGATCCAGGTCAGTTCGCGAGCGCAACTGTCCGCATCGACTACCGCGTCGAGCAGGCGGTACAGTAGCTCGTATGCCTCGGCGAATCGCCGTTCGGCGACCAGACGCCGCGCGTATACCAGAGACTCGGGTGTCTCCAAAAACCTGATTGGGTCGTGGGTAATTACTGTGGACGTGCGTCCACTCGCGATTAATTCCGGAAGAATCTCAGCCCCCGGAGCATCCAGTACGACCAGGCACCGGCGCGCGGCCAGGAGCACCCGGATGCGTGGGCAATTCTCCTCCTTCGGACCATCGAGTGCCAGGCCTAGCTGGTGGCCCAGTTCTCCCGCGGCTTGGGCCAGGGTGCGGCCCCGGCACGGCACCCACAGTACCGCCTCGAACTCTTCCTCCGCCTCCTTTGCGAATCGCGCCGCAACTTCGCCGCTGACGTGCAGCGTGCCAGCGCGATCGGCTAGACTCACATACAAATCCTCCAGGTCGCCCGAGAACTCGGAGTTCGGGGCCGAGCCCGGTTCTCGCTCCCGCAGCATGAACCAGCGCTTCAACAGCCGCTGGGCAGTCAGCCAGTTTGTGGTTGCGTCAATGAAATTCCGCCGCCGCAACAGCGGGGGGAATGGACATTCCTCCAACAACATCGTCACCACTTCCACGTTGGCTTGTCTTGCTTGTTGGAACAGCACCGGCTCCCAGCGCTCCCGAACCCACGGTGTTGGGGACGATGACGGAGACAGCAACAGCAACAGCACATCAGCGCAGAGGCCCTCTTCCGCTTTCGCGATCAAGTCCTGGTTCTCGCCGATCTGCCCGTCCTCGACAAAGCAGGTAAGATCACAGCCGAACTCCAGGGATCCGGCAAGGCGGGTTGCGACGTCATGGTCCGGTCGAGCATGCGCTAAAAATGCGGTCGTCAAGCGCCGAGTATAACTCCGTCAAATGGCGGTGGTCTTCATGCATGCAAGAGACCCGCAAGAGAGCAAGAGACCGTCTTGCCTGCCTCAAGCCTCAAGCAAGCGCCCGGGACCCACCAGGTATCAGGGACCAGGAAAAACGAGCGCATCGGCAGTATCGGGCACCCCAGAGTTTGAAAAGCGTCCACGACGACAAAGAGTACCCGGTGAGTCCTCTCAGATCTCGTGGATTCTCTGAAGGCCCGGCCAGCGGTCGAAATCGCCGTCGAAGCTTAGAATCGATCGAATTCCGTGGCGCTCCATGACCGCAATGTGAACAGCATCGCGGGCCGACATCAACGCAGGATTCTGGGCAATCTCGCCAGCACGCAAAACATCCTTTTTTTCGATCGGGAGCACTTCATCGACGAGGTCCAACACGAGTTGGAACGCCGGTCCGATGGCCTCGCATTTTTCAATCGCCGCATACCGATGGAGAATCTCCTGCAAAACTTCCGCGTCGGTCACAAGACGCCGTCCGGTTGCGATCAGGCGCTCCAGGATGACTTGCGACTCTGTCTTATGCGGATGGGCCGCTCCGATCAGGTACATCGGAACGTTGGAATCGACGAAGATCAACCCTGGTACCCACGTTCGATTTCGCTCAGCATCTGCTTCAATTCAGCGGTGGGGAATGAGTACTGCGCCCCGAGACGAACTGCTTTCAACTTCGTTTCGGCGTCAAGCAATGGCCGTGTTGCTCGCGCGTCCCGGAGCGCTCGCCGGACCCACTCACCGACCGTCAAATGCTCTCGCTTCGCAAAGCGCTGGATGTCGGACAATTCGGCGTCGGGAACCAGAATCTG
The DNA here is from genome assembly GCA_049579625.1 of Bryobacteraceae bacterium. GTDB lineage: Bacteria > Acidobacteriota > Terriglobia > Bryobacterales > Bryobacteraceae > CAJCIT01. Next base: position 4,803 of record JBAUOG010000337.1, on the reverse strand, counting down.
TAGGCGCTTACTCATGTAGTGAGTATATCATTAGCGTAGTCAGAGTGTGGACCCTATTTCTCTTTGTGTGTTTGTGCTATTGTGTTATTGTGCGAACGACACTGGACATATCAGACGAGGCCTACTACATCGCCAAGGCGATCGCCCGGGATCAGAACCGAAGCCTCGGAAGAGTGGTTGGCGACCTCATTCTGCAATCGTCGAAAGGGGCGAAAGGCTCATCCATTAAGATGAGTGATTACGGTTTCCCCACTTTCCGTTGCTCCCGTCTCGTGACCAGTGAGGACGTCAAGGCTCTCGATGACGAAGAGTAAGATCTGCTTGCTGGACTCCAACGTTCTGATCGCACTGGCGACGCCCGAGCACAGCTTGAACGGGCGCGCGGCGGCGTGGTTCCGGAAGGGGTACCGGTTTGCAACCTGCCCCGTCACGCAAGGCGCTCTTTTCCGTTTCCACCTGCGGGTCGGTGTGGAGGCTACAGCGGAATCCGCAAAGCTCCTGCTCGGTTCCATTTGTTCCCTGCCGAGGCATGAATTCTGGCCGGACGATGTTTCTTATCTCGATATGTCAACCACCGGAATTGTCGGGCATAGGCAAGTAACTGACGCCTACCTTGTGCTGTTGGCGATGAAACACGGAGGTCTGGTAGCCACGATGGACCAAGCGCTCGCTGCTGTTCACGCCGGCAGTACACTCCTCGCGTAGCCCTTCGTCGCGGCCCCACAATTGCACTGAACACCAAAGATTCGCAACGGACCGCAGACGACTGCGCCTGGACCCCCGACTTCGAGAGTGCGGGGTGGGGAGAATAGGCTCACGACAGGATGCTTCTCCATGGCTATGAGCAGTGATGGATCCCAGCTGAAGATTGGTGTTTTCGCGATCGGGCTCGACACCTACTGGCCCCAATTTGAGGGTCTCGAGCAGCGCTTGAAGGAAGCGGCCGGAAAAGTTGCGCAGCGGCTTGGGCGGCAGGGTGTGGAGGTCGTCAACCTGGGCATGATTGACACACCGGAAAAGGCAGCCCGCGCGGGTCAGGAGTTTCGCAAGTCTTGCGTCGATCTGGTATTCCTGCACGTCACGACCTATGCCCTCTCCTCAACGGTCTTACCCGTAGTTCGCCGGTTGAAGGTACCAGTGATTGTGTTGAATCTTTCGCCGGGATCCGCCATTGATTACGCCGCGTTCAATGCGATGGCCGATCGGGGCCGGATGACAGGCGAGTGGCTGGCTTGGTGCCAAGCCTGTCCCGTTCCCGAAATCGCGAACGCTTTCCGCCGCTGCGGTATTTCGTTCTTCCAGATCACTGGCGTACTAGATGGTGACCCGGCTGTCTGGGACGAGGTGAGCGAGTGGGTGGACGCAGCCCAAGTGGCGCAGTTGATGGAACGCAACCGGCTCGGGGTCATGGGCCACTACTACGGTGGGATGCTGGACGTTTATACCGATCTGACACTCCAGTGCGCGGTGTTCGGAGGTCACATTGAGCTGCTTGAAGTGGACGAACTGGCGGCCCTCCGCGAGCAAGTCCATCAGGACCAGATCGGGCGCCGAGTGTCCTTGTTCCGCGATGTCTTTGACGTGCAGCCGGACTGTTCTCTGACCGAACTGGAGCGCGCGGCTAGAACTTCCGTAGCGCTCGATCAACTGGTTGAGCGCCACGCTCTGGGATCTCTGGCGTATTACTATCAGGGCACCGGGTGCCCAGCTAATGAGGACGCAATCAGTTCGATCATCCTGGGCACGAGTCTGCTCACAGCGCGTGGTATACCGGTCGCCGAGGAGTGCGAAGTGAAGAACGCCCAGGCGATGAAGATTATGGATGCGCTGGGAGCGGGCGGATCGTTCACCGAATACTACGCCACGGACTATGCCGACGACGTCGTGCTGATGGGGCATGACGGCCCAGGCCACTTGGGCGTAGCAGAGGGGAAATCGAAGGTGCGGCCACTGGGTGTCTATCACGGGAAGGTGGGCCGAGGCTTGTCCGTCGAGATGTCCGTGAAGCACGGGCCGGCGACCTTGCTTTCTGTGGCGGAAAGCCAAGGCGGACGCCTGAAGTTGTTAGTGGCCGAGGCGCAATCGGAACCCGGGCCCATTCTCGAGATCGGCAACACCAACAGCCGCTATCGCTTCAGTCTCGGCGCGCGCCGGTTCATTCAGGATTGGAACGCCCAGGGGCCGCCTCATCATTGCGCCATAGGGGTGGGACACGTCGCTTCCAAAATACACAAGCTCGGCGCAATTCTTGGCATCGAAACCGTGCAAATCTGCTGACGGAACATCATGAAACTCACCTATTCTCTTTTCTTGTCGTTGGTCTTCTCGATCTGTGTCTCGGCTCAGAAAGTCGATGTGAAGTGGGACCAAATCGAGCGCGTTTCAAAGACCACACCCACGCTGCAGGTCGTCGTGAATCCACCACTGCGGCCTGGTTCAGCCATTCACGATCGGGTCTACGAGGAAGTCCGACAGCTAGGCGCCGATTACGTGCGCTACGTGCCGTGGCTGCCTTACCCCAAGCTCGCTGTCGCCGAATTGGAGCCGCCGGCGAACGACAAGACGTCCTGGGATTTCTCGCTCATCGATCCGATGACGATCGACTTTCTCAACGCCACGAGCGGGCATTCGGTGATCTTGAATTTCAGCACCATTCCCCAGTGGATGTTCAAAACGCCGAAACCTGTGGGCTACCCAGTTAATCCCGACGAGCCTGTTTGGGATTACACGCAGGGCACCGAACTCCGCGATCCCTCCATGAAAGAACTTGGAGGCTACTATGCGCGATTGGTGAGCTGGTACGTGGATGGCGGATTCACTGACGAACTCGGGAAGCGGCACGAGTCTGGGCATCATTTCAAAATCGCCTACTGGGAGGTGCTGAACGAGCCTGATTTTGAGCACGACACGACGCCGGAGCAATACACTGCGCGGTATGACGCAATCGTGTCGGCCATCCGCAAGGTGGCGCCCGGTATCAAGTTCGTAGGAATCTCCGTCGCTTCGCCGTCAACCAATCCACGCATGTTCGAGTACTTCCTGAATCCAAAAAATCATCAGCCGGGTATCCCGCTGGATATGATTTCGTATCACTTTTATGCGACACCGGCAGCCGATCAAGACGCGGAATCATGGCAGTACACGTTCTTTGACCAAGCCGATCGCTTCATCACAACCACGCAATACATTGAGGAGATCCGCAGCCGCCTGTCCCCGTCGACGAAAACGACTGTCAATGAGATCGGCTCGATTCTTCCTGGCGATCCAAAGGGAGCAGGTCCCATCCCGGATTCATATTGGAATCTGTCAGGAGCCGGCTACGCATACGTCTTCGGCCACCTCACGACTCTTGGGATCGATGTTGCCGGCGAATCTCAGCTGGTTGGATATCCGACCCAGTTCCCCAGCGTTTCCATGGTCGATTGGAATACCGGCGCGCCGAATGCGCGGTTCCGTGTTCTGGAACTTCTGAAGAACAACTTCGGTCCAGGCGACAAGGTCGTGAAGGCGGCAAACGCCGGACCCTACGTTTACGCACTGGCGGTGGTCAAGCCGAGCGGTGAGCGCCGGCTGCTGCTGGTGAACAAGCGAAACCGGGATTTCGAACTGACGTTACCCAGTCCGGCGACCGAAGTTCAATATGTGGATCAAACCACGAAGGGCAATCCGCCGGCAAAGCAAACGCTCAGCGGCGATAAGGTTACGTTGCGCGGATTCAGCGTCGCGGTCGTAACGATGGCCAAGTGAGCAGAGCGTTCTCCGACCGTAGCGTTCAGTCCCTGCGGTTACCTGTCCGGAGTAGTTCCTTTTCTTCGATCGCGTCCGCCGACGCTAATGCTTTGTCCCAGTGGAAGTTCTGTTCTGATCCAAGTGAGAACGTCCGTTGGACGAAACGCCGTTCTTGGTGCCTTGGCCGCGCGAGTCCCGCTCGCACCGCGTCGTTAAGCGCTTCGTTGAGCGACACCCCGCGCTCCTTCATGGCAGCCCGGATTAGGGCCAATACGTCGGGTTCCAGAGTGACCGTTATCCTCATTTGGAAAAGACCTTCTTGCAATTATGCATTCCAAATGCATAATCACACATGCTTCCGGAATTGGTCCACGGGAAGCAACGCTGCATGAAATACTAGCGGATTCCCCGGTCCCCGATGACTGTTAGTCATCGGCCTCGGCTTTGGCCGTTGACTAGATAATCCCCCCCCAAAAAGCATTTCCGGGGTTCCCTGTTGCAATCCTGTCTCGTTTCTGGTATCTAGTTAGGTGACTAGAGATTGTAACTGAAAGGTTTTCCCATGGGTTTCCCCACCAAAGTTCAGCTCATCAACCGCAAATCCAGCGAACAGTGGTACATCAATTTCCCTTCCGCCATTGCTCAGGCCATGGAGTTCTCTAAAGGCGAAACCGTCGAATGGATCATCGAAGACAAGGCCCTTCTGGCGCTGCGTCGCCTGGAGGCTCCTGCTCCAGTTCTAAAAAAAACTCTGCCGGTATCCTCCCTCAGTTCGAGCACCTCTGGAGCCAGTGCCTCCCCGCCTTCGACCAGCAGCGCATCGCCGACCGCGCGCAAACCCTCGCGCTGAGTTCGCTGCTTTGTCTCAGACGCCATACGGTAACCGGTCTGCTGACTACTTCCGGCTCCCAGTTTCAGGACTGGAGCGCTGCCTATCGCCTCTTCTCGGAGGACCGCGTTCCCGTGCCGGAACTGTTCTCCGTCGTTCGTCGCGCCGTGGCCGATCAGCTGCCCCCAGGCGCGCCGTTCCGCGCGGTCCTCGACGCCTCGCTGCTCCGCCGCTCAGGCCTCCAT
>JBAUOG010000336.1:0-1556 GCA_049579625.1 Bryobacteraceae bacterium | reverse complement strand
CCGCTGGTGTAGAGGATGACAGCTGTATCATCCGGGTTTGTGATGATTGTCTCGAAAGTACCTGGCTGATTCTGCAGTAGCTCGCCCAGACTCTTCGTACCTTTGATTTGCGAGGAGGCACTGTGGTCGTTTGTCATCAGGAAGAAATGTGTACAACTATCGACTTCCTGGAATGCGGTGAAACCCATTTCACCTATCGGAAGTTCGGGAGTACCCTCTTGACAAAAATAAGCTTTCACGCCTGCATCTTGTAGATGATACGCAATCTCACGTGGCTTGAGCAATACATTGAGGGGTACAACCACGGCTCCTGCTTTAAGGATGCCATAGTACACAATTGGGAAGTTCGGGATATTCTGGCAGCTTATGGCAACTGTATCTCCCCTACGGATGCCCAATTGGACAAGAGCATTAGCAACCTGGTTGGCAGTTGTATTGAGCTCCTCATACGATAGTTCTGTGTCCTCAAAGATAACAGCAGCTCGTTTTGGTACTTCACGGGTACTATCTTCGAGGAGCATAGCAAGATTTAACACTGTGTGTCTCCTTCCCTGAATTCGAGTAGTGACTGAAATAACAACATAACTATCAATGCCAGCTTTTCTTGTTCAAACCTTGTATGACATCGGTTTCAACAAGAAACTGCTATAAAGTCAATATTTCAACTACTGGATTTGACAGTACATATTACACATGGCTTGTAGACATCTCCGAAACATAGTCAGCTACAATCTCCAGTGCATTTATGTCTGGATCAAGTTGCTTTGTGATGCCATCCAAGAGTCCTAGTGCACGTCCCATCAAGATCAGTTCTACCGGTATTCGACCAATGCTCTTACCAAGTTGTTGTCCGACATCTAGAGTATCCATACTAGTTTTGTCTTGTTCTCCACCAAGCAGCACTCCAACTAACTGTAACAGTGTGCTGATATCTACTTGTTTATCAAACTGCATCCCAGCCTGAGTCAGCGCTTTCGTTAGCCGATCGAAATCAGCAACTAAGAGCGCACGAACCATCTCACCAAGAGCCTGTACGAGTGAAGGCTTTAAAGGAACAGTGAGACCATGATCCAGGAGCACCAGCCTTGGCCCTGATTGCACAAACAAGTTGCCAGGATGTGGGTCTGCGTGTAGCATGCCGAGACGAAAAATTTGTTCAGCATAAACTTCGTTGAGTAAGCGGGCGACTGCACTGGGAGAAATACCTGCATCCAAAAGGGCTGTGCGATCGGTGATCTTGATCCCATTGATAAACTCCATTACGAGTATACGTTCAGTGCTCAACTCTTGGATCGATTCGGGAATGACGACATCCGTTCGGTGAAGCAATGCCACGCGTAACTCTGCCATCGCTTTCGCCTCACGTCGGAAATCGAGTTCCAATGGGAGCGTTTCTTTCAAGTAGTCGAGGATAGGTTGGAGCTGGATAGTGGGATACAGGCGGGCAACCAGCGCAACGATCCGCTGTAGTACCGTCAGGTCTGTGTCGATAATGTTCTCGATACCCGGATATTGGACTTTAATTGCCACCTCACGCCCATCAGAGAGTCGTGCAC
>JBAUOG010000335.1:0-1868 GCA_049579625.1 Bryobacteraceae bacterium | reverse complement strand
CAAGAACACGCCGGCAGAAGTGCTATTAGTTGACCGCACGAATCACCATCTGTTTCAGCCCCTGCTGTATCAGGTGGCAACTTCGGTATTGACGCCTGGACAAATCGGCTCACCGATTCGGAACATTCTTCGGGGGCAGCAGAACACGACCGTGATTCTGGGCGAAGTTTCCGGCGTAGACAAAGACAAACAGTATGTGTTGGTCAATTCAGCCGACCGGGTAGGCGTGCCGATTCCCTACGATTTCCTAATTCTGGCAACGGGAGTAACCCATAGCTACTTTGGCCACAATGAATTCGAGAAATTCGCGCCGGGATTGAAGAGCCTTGCCGACGCGGTTGCGATCCGGAACAAAATCTTGCAGGCATTCGAGCAGGCCGAAGCCGAGGAGGATCCCAGTAAACATCGCGACCTCCTTACTTTTGTTTTGGTAGGAGCTGGCCCTACGGGCGTGGAAATGGCCGGCGCCATCGCTGTACTAGTCCGCAACACACTGAAGGCGGAATACCGCCGCATTAACCCTGAAACGGCTCGAATCGTCCTCCTCGACATGGCGCCAAGGGTCCTCGCAACCTTTCCTGAAGACTTATCTGTGGCGGCCCAAAAGCGGCTCCAGAATCTGGGTGTAGAGGTTCGCCTAGGACATGGCGCCGATCAGATCGATGCCGAGGGCGTAATAGTGGCGGGCGAGCGAATTTCGAGCAGGACTGTGATTTGGACAGCCGGCGTGGCTCCATCGCCAGCCGGCAAGTGGCTGAACGTCGAGACGGATCGCGCCGGGAGAGTTCGTATCCAACCGAATCTTTCCGTGCCGGGTCATCCGGAAATCTTTGTCGTTGGCGATACCGCTTCGCTGGATCAGGACGGTAAACCGTTACCGGGCGTGGCGCAAGTGGCGATTCAGCAAGGACGGTATGCCGGAAAACTGATCCACCGGCGCGTCACCGGCAAGTCAAAGCCTGGACCCTTTCGATACTTCGACAAGGGCAACATGGCCGTGGTCGGCAAGGGCTTTGCTGTTCTGCAAAGCGGCAAGGTCCGAATAAGCGGCTTTCTGGCATGGCTCGCATGGGCCGCGGTCCATCTTCAATTTCTGGCTCAATCGAGCCTGCGCGTGAGTGTGTTTTTGCAGTGGGTCTGGACCTATCTTACGGGGCAACGAGGCTCCCGGCTCATAGTAAGTCACCATGGCCCCCAATCAGCGCCGCCAGTTGTTGACGCCCCGTTAAAGCTGACGGCCTCAAGCAAGTGAGCATTTTGGGGAGAAAGAGACTCTAAGGAGACAAGAATGACCATCACCGAAACAAAACCCGTTGTCACATTGCCCAAACCCGACGGCGATTTCTATCAAGTCACCGAATGCCTAAACGATGCGGAACGAGACACCCTGAAGCAGGTCCGCACGTTCATGGAGACCGAGGTGGCGCCTGTGATCACCAAGTATTGGGCAGAGGACTCGTTTCCATTCGAATTGATTCCCGCTCTGCGCGATCTCAAGATCGGCGGCTTGGGTTACAACGGCTACGAATGCGCCGGAGGTAGCACCATGCTTATGGGCTTCGTGGCGATGGAGATGGCGCGAGTCGACTCGTCCATTGCCACGTTCTTTGGCGTCCATAGCGGCTTGGCGATGGGCTCGATCTATCTGGGCGGGTCCGAAGCCCAAAAGCAAAAGTGGCTTCCGCCAATGGCTCGGCTCGAGAAGATAGGGTCCTTTGGCCTGACCGAACCACTTGTGGGCTCAGGAACCGGCGGCGGCCTCACAACAACCGCGAAGCGCGAAGGCGACACCTGGGTGCTCAACGGGCAGAAGAAGTGGATCGGCAACGCAACCTGGGGCGACCTGACGATCATTTGGGCCCGTGATG
>JBAUOG010000334.1:0-4049 GCA_049579625.1 Bryobacteraceae bacterium | reverse complement strand
CGTACCGGACCTGGTTCCCAAAGGGCCTCAGCGACCCAGAACTCGTACTTCTAAGAGTCTCGATTGAGCACGCCGAGTACTGGGATCCGCCAGAGGGTCCCGTGAAGACGCTGATCGGCTTCGTTAGGAAGTTCGCTACGGGAGATACGGCTGACGTCGAGCATCAGGTCATCGATGTGCCGACACCGACGGTTTAGAAGCAAATGAGGCGATTTCGATGACAAGGCTATCCGGGTTCTTTGATTCCGCCCACACCTCCGTGGGAAGCACCTTTTATCCTACTGACTTCGTGTTTTCGGCCTTTCCCTCGTTTGCTGCAGCGAAGGCAGCGAAGCGCGCACTGCTCGCCGCCGGTTTTCCCGAGGACGGGATGATCGCGGTTGACGGGCGCGAAACGTTGGAGTTTTTTCATGAGCAACGGGAGACGGAAGGCGTCTGGGGCGAGTGGGTGCGAAAGCTTTCCCGGTTTATGGATACCGAGGCCAAATTCGCGGATGAGAACATCGAGCGCGCAAAAGAGGGTGCCGGCTTCGTCGCGATTCACACCTCTAGCCACGCCGAGTCAAACTGGATTGCGGAGATCGTGAGGCCCTTTGCGCCGGAGTCAATGGAGCGGTATATGACGTCAGGCGTTCAAAGCCTGGCGTGAGCGCTATTGCCCTTCGGGCGCGGTCTTTGGTTCCGTTGATCCGCGATGGCAGGTGTAGCAGGTGACGTGTATCTTGCCATCCGGGAAGTTCGCGTTAATGCTCCGGGTCATCACGATCATCTTGCGAGCCATGTCCTTGGTCGGCTTGTCGTCGCTGGCAAAATCGCCCTGCACGTGGCAGAAGCTACACTCGACGCCGAGCGCGGCCTTGAACGACATCATGGTTGGCATCAGCGTCTCCGGGTCCAACAACTTCAGGTTTTTGGGAGGAGGTGCGGGCCGGCGTTCGCCCTGTGGGGGTGGCTGGGGCGTTTGAGGCGCCTGCGGCTCTTTCGCCATCAACGGCATCACAAGCAAAAGGAGACTGAGCACTGGGCGAGTGAGTTCACGCGGATTATTCATTGCGATTCCTTCCATTCTGTTAGCACAGAAAAGTGTAGCTCCCATCAAAGCATGTCTGGATCGAGGCGCGCCCCTAATCTGAGCTGGTCGCTAAAGGCTGAATGGATGAGAACGGTTGATCGAGGATTCTTCGTGCTAGCATCCTAGCCCGGGCAATGGCCTGGTCCATATCGTAGTATCTGTACTCGCCCAGTCTGCCGCATATGAGAAGGCTCGGAATGGCTTCCGCCTCCTTTGCATAGGCCTGGAATAGTGCTTTGTTCGCGACATCCGGAAATGGATATTCATAGCCATCCGGATCGGGTGGCGTAATTGTTCGCTCGGTGGTGAGGATTGTTCCACCGGCGCGCGCGGCTTCCTCTGCCGGCATCATACGTTTCCATTCGATGGTGCGGATGTGCGGACCGTTTTCAAGCTGGGGGTTGTTGACCTGCTGGCAAGGCTGCGCGTAGTCCGCATCGGGAAGATAACGATGCTCGCGCAATTGGCCGCGATATTGGAGTTTCCCCAGGCGATAGCCAAAGAACTCGTCGATGGGGCCAGTGAATACCAAGGCGCGGCGCGCTTCGATCGCGGACCGGTTTTTCAAGTAATCAAAATTCAGCGACAGCGGAATTCCGGCCAGCATGTTTTGCATCCACGCCGAATACCCTGCTGCCGGGAGGCCCTGGTAGGCATGCCGCATGAAGCGGGGATCATCGTCGGTGTACACCTGAAAGCGTCCGGCGAGCTCAGCCGAAAGACTGGTGGCTGGAACGCCCCACTGTTTCTCCGAGTAACCTTTGACAAATTTCTCGTACACCAGTCGAGGCATCATCGACAAGGACGCTTCTTCGAAGTTGCGGGGAGTGCCTTGAAAACTCGGTACCCAGTCCGCCCCAACAGTACGCCGTATGTAGGAGTCAGTCACCGGCCACTGCTCATAGGCGCCATCCACAAGCGACAGCACTCTCGCCTCGAAACGATAGAACTCGCCGAAGCGGTTTACGTACTGCCACAACTCCGCGGAATTGGTCCGGAAGTAATGTGGGCCATACGTGTGAACGCGGATGTTACCGGGGTGAACGTGATCGTGAACGTTGCCTCCGTGGTGCGGCCTTCGGTCGACAACCAGCACCTCCCGACCGGCGTCCGCAAGATGGCGCGCGATGGTCGCGCCGGTTAGGCCGGAGCCGACAATCAGGTAGTCGACTTTCATTTGCTTTCGGCTTCGCTGCGCATCTTCCGGATGTCGCGATGGAGTTCGAGCGCCTTGCGGCTAAACATCGACGGCTTCAAGCTGGGTTGTCCTCCCGTCCGCCGCCGGAAATGGATTGGCACGAATCCGTGGAAACACGTCCGATCCCCTGCCAGCAAGACCGCCAAGGCGATATTAGCCAGACCGAATTCAGGCGGAATCCGATTTACCGCCCGCATCACTTCCTTTGTCTTCATCAGCCGATAGGGTACATTGGCGTCCCGGCAGTTTGCCTGGAAGGCGAGGAGCAGCATCAGGCGCAGTACCAGACTGACGAAAACGCGAGCGAGGCCGTCATCCCGCGTTGTTCGGATGCCGTAGACAACCGTGAACTGCTCTCGCAGTCGCCACAGGCTGGAGAAGTAACGCGGATCACACTGGCCGTCGGAATCTATTTGAAATACGTAGGGCGCGCCCATCGCCGAGGCCTTTCGATAGCCTTCGAGGCAGGTTTGACCGTGGCCGCGATTGGGTTGGGAGGTGACCAGAAGGCGTGCTCCCCACTGCTCTTGAAGTCGCCTTAGGGCCTCAAGTGATCCATCTTTTGAACCATCGTCGATTGCCAGAATCGCGAAGCTCCGGCAGCACCGGTCCAACTCCTCCATCCATTCCCGTACCACCTCGCCAATTGAGGCCTGCTCATTGTAAACGGGAATCACGACGAGCAGCTCGGGAGAGTCGAGACGGCTCGGGGAAAAAGCCTGTTGCGTCATCTGAGAGTCGAGGAGCAGAGGAGCATCGGCATGTCTTCCGGCTAGTGTAGCGCCCCGCTGAGGAGTGGTCACGGAAAGACAACCAAAAGGGAAAGCGCCGATCCATTGTCAGGATCGGCGCGAGAAAGTATCTTTGCAGCCGTTACGCGCCTGAATGCAGCGCGCAGGGACCGTTCGGTACGTGATTGAGTCTACTTCTCTCTGGTATTGGAGATCGCGTCCAACGCCGTGACAAAGCCCTTAGCCGATTCCGGGACCTTCACGGTGCCGGTCATGAGTTCCTTGTTCCCAATCTTAGATCCGTAGAGCGTAGCGTTGTCGTCCAAGTCCTGCCGAAGGGTTCCGGATTCGAACGCCACACCGGCAAATGCACCTCGGGCACGCGAATACGTGAGGATCCCGGCCGTCAATTGAGCATCCGTTTCTGCCGCGGCCGTGCGGCCAACCGGACCAGCCGCCGCTGTCGCGTCCGTTCCGATGGTGAACTTGTCAGCCAGCAGTTTTTGGGCGCCTTCTCTATTCATGACCAGAAGGACCAAGTCGTTTTCAGTCCCACCGATCAGAAACCCAAAGCTTCCACCCTCGATTCGCATTGCTCCCGGAGCGGTCCAGCCGACACCGTTTTGTCTACGGCACGACATAAAACCCTTCCCATATTTAGCGCCGATGATGAAGCCGCCCTTCTTTAAGTTCGGAATCACGATCACACAAACGGCCTTGTGCAGCGTGTCCATCGGTATGCTCTTGTCATCCATGTGCATCATGTTTTGTAGCACGTCAGTCGATTGTTGCAACCTCGTTTGCACGGTGTCCGCAGCGAGTGCGCTGCCGGCAAGCATTACTAAACTGATGAGTGATACTGTGGTTTTCTTGATCATTAGGTTCTCTCCGATACCCTCTCACTATAACCTGTTGGTTTCCTGCGCGTTAGTCGCAAAACACACATAAGACTAGCGGCGCCGAGTTTTTGATTCATTCCTTTTTGAGTCTCCAGCGGATTTCAGAGGAGCAAAAAGAGTAATCGTCTGTATTATAGCTTATTTCTTGT
>JBAUOG010000333.1:0-3127 GCA_049579625.1 Bryobacteraceae bacterium | reverse complement strand
CCCCACGTTAGTCCGGTTTGTGCTCGCGCCGTTTGCGATTGAACGTCTATCGCAATTTGTTTCATTTGGCTGACGTCAATAACCAACCCGCCCTCTACCATGGCGGTGCCGGCCACATTGTGGCCTCCGGCGCGTACCGCTGGGTAGATGTCGTGGTCGGCTGCGAATCGGACAACCTCCAATACATCTTCCGGCTGTGTGCAGCGTGCGATGGCAGCCGGCCTCCGATCGATCATGCCATTCCAGATTCGCCGGGCTGTTTCATAGCCGCCCGATTCTTGCGTCAGAATCTCACCCCTAACTCTTGGCTTCAGCGATTCGAAATTCATCTGTCCCCTCGGAGCAATAAATCATATCAATTCTAAGTGCCGATTCCAGCTCGCTTTCCGCCTGGTTCTTGGTTGGCTCTTCGCAGGCCGATCCGGCACTGCCATCATAGAAACTACAATGAGTTCTCGAATGTTCTGCCGTCTAACCATCGCGTTCTCGCTCTGTCTAATCACGGGCCTGGCAATCGCCCAAACTCCAACCCCGGCCGCCCGCCCGGCGCGCCCAACGCCGCCAACCCGCGATCCCAATACACCCGGCTACGTCAAGGCGATAGAATTACGCGACGGCACGAACGCTCCCGCAAACGCCAATGGAAACTTCATCCTCGGCCCCACTCACAACCCCGCGCCCGAAATGGCGGTCCAGGAAGGCGTCCCGCAGGGAACCGTCTTCACTTTCACCATGGATTCGGCCGACAGCAAGATCTATCCCGGCATCGCCCGCGAGCCCAACACCTTCGGCACGGCTGACCCCAACGACCCCGCCAAGTTGGTCGTCACTACCAGCCATCCTGCTCCGTACACCCGCCGGGTGACTGTGTATGTCCCCAAGCAATACGTACCCGGCACGGCCGCACCGTTCATCGTTGGGGCCGATGGACCGGACCAGGCGTTGTTCACCGCGCTCGACAATCTGATCGCTCAGCATCGGGTGCCTGTGATGATCGCCATCTCCATTAGCAACGGCAGCGGCGACGCCCAGGGCAGTGAGCGTGGCCTCGAGTACGACACCATGTCAGGCCGCTACGCGGAGTTCGTCGAGACGGAAGTGTTGCCGCTCGTCGAGAAGCAATACAACGTCAAACTGACCAAGGATCCCGAGGGCCGCGCGACCATGGGCGGTAGCTCCGGCGGCTCGTGCGCCTTGATCATGGCGTGGTATCACCCGGAGCTCTACCACCGCGTCCTCACGTACTCAGGCACCTACGTGAACCAGCAGTGGCCCTCAAATCCGGAGACCCCGCACGGCGCATGGGAGTTTCATGAACATCTCATTCCCAGCACGCCGGCCAAGCCCATACGCATCTGGATGGAAGTCGGCGACCGCGACCTTCTCAATCCGAATATCATGCGCGACAACATGCACGACTGGGTCGTCGCCAATGAGAACATGGCCAGGGTGCTAGCCGCCAAGGGCTATCACTATCAGTTTGTTTTTGCGCGTAACGCCGGTCACACCGACCGCGCCGTGAAACTCCAAACCCTGCCCGAAGCCCTCGAATACCTATGGCAGGGATACCCTGTCACAGGGCGCCAGAACTGATTCATCTCCACCGCCGATGGAGTCCGAAGAACCGTGACATCGGCTTCAGGCGTTGCTGAAAAGGCCATCTCCGCGTCGCTTCCTCGCTATCGCCAAGCTGCAACTCATTGCACTCGCTCGCCCTGCGCACACACATTGCGCTCACTCGCCCAGAAGCATATGCTTCAAGTAGCAGGGCCATATGACCGGCACCGCCCTCTCGCATTACCAGATCGTCGAGAAGCTCGGCGAAGGCGGGACGGGTGTTGTCTACAAGGCGCGCGACCTCCGTCTTGACCGCTTCGTCTGCCTCAAGATTCTCCACCCTGAGCCCCTGAAAAACGAAGCTCGCAAACAGCGCTTCATTCGGGAAGCCAAGGCCGCGTCGTCGCTGAACCACCCCAACATCGTCACCATCCACGAAATCGACCAGGCTGACGGGACCGACTTCATGGTGATGGAGTTCGTCGACGGCAAGACATTGCAGCAATCGATTCCGGGCGGCGGTTTCCCCGTTGCGGATGCGCTGAAGTATGCCATCCCCATCGCCCGGGCGCTCGCGGCAGCCAGCTCGGCCGGAATCATCCATCGCGATATCAAGCCTGCCAACATCATGGTCGGCGCCAATGGAATCGTGAAGGTGCTTGATTTTGGCTTGGCAAAGCTCACGGCCCGCGAAACAAGCGCCGACGATCTGACCGAAACCCGCAATGAGCACACCCAGGAAGGCACCATTGTGGGCACCGCCTCTTACATGTCGCCTGAGCAGGCGCAGGGGAGGCCCGTCGACGCGCGCTCCGACATCTTTTCGTTTGGCGCAGTGCTGTATGAGATGCTAAGCGGCCGCCGCGCCTTCCAGGGCGCTAACCTCATGTCCACCCTGGCAGCGATTCTCGAGAAGGACCCGGCGCCGCTCGCCGAGCTTAATTCCCGCATCCCCCGCGAGCTCGAGCGCGTGGTCATGCGCTGTTTGCGAAAAGACCCCGAGCACCGATTCCAACACATGGCTGACGTGCGGGTCGCGCTCGAGGAGCTCAAGGAGGAATCCGACTCGGGTAAATTGACGCCCGCGCAGCCGGCTCGAGCGCCTCGCAGCCGGAAGGGGTTGCTATCTGGCTTGATCGCTGCGCTGATTCTCCTGGCTGGGGCAGGCGGTTGGCTGTGGTGGCATTCCAGACCGGCGAAAGCCCTTCCTCGCGCGCTTACGCGGTTAACCTTCAATGGCGTGTCGGTGAACCCCTCTATTTCTCGCGATGGGAAACTGCTCGCTTATCAGGCCACTATCGGTGGACCCAGTCCAGAAATCTGGGTTCAGCAAATCGGGGGTGGCAAGGCCATCCAGATCACGCGTGAAAAAGAAGGGGCGCTTTACCCTGCTTTTTCTCCCGATGGCACACAGATCGCGTACCAATCGCATGGGGACATCTTTGAGGTCGCTGCGCTAGGGGGCGATACCCGGTTGATCACCAGCGACGGCTTATACCCCGCCTATGCTTCGGAAGGGTCGGCCATCGTGTTCCGGCGGATGGATGCGGCAGGACACGCCACGCTTTTC